>CAZARO010000290.1:0-6620 GCA_964487165.1 uncultured Solibacteraceae bacterium
CGTACCAGCGGCTCTACCGGCGATGATTGCGATAGAAATCGGCGACGACCTGGCGCAGCTCGATGCGGCCATCGATGCGCTCCCCAATAGTCCCGCCGTCTTCCTGCTCTGGCCAAAAGGCGCCCAAGGCGAAGCGGCGGAAGGCGTGCCGTATCTTTCCAAGACCAATCTGCTGCGGCGCCGCCTGCTGCGTCTGCTGAAGGAGCGCGAGCGGCCGTCGCGCCTCCTCAACCTGCGCCACACCGTGCGCCGCATCGAGTATTGTTTCACCGGCTCGGCCTTCGAATCGGCCCTGGTGCTCTATGAACAGGCGCGCCGCCATTTCCCCGGCACTTACCTCGACCTGATCAAGCTGCGCATGCCGCCCTACGTCAAGATCGTGCTCGCGAACCAGTTTCCGCGCAGCCAAATCACCACCCACCTGGCGCGCTCCGCGTCCCTCAATTTCGGGCCCTTCCGCTCGCGCGTGTCGGCCGAGCGGTTCGAAGGCCAATTCCTCGACTTGTTTCAATTGCGCCGCTGCCAGGAAGACCTGGCGCCCTCGCCGCAGCACCCCGGCTGCATTTATGGCGAGATGGCCATGTGCCTGCGCCCCTGCCAGGAAGTGGTGGGCGCGACGGAATATGGCGCCGAAGTGGCGCGCGTGCTGGATTTCCTGCGGACCGACGGCCAATCGCTACTAGGCGCCATCGCGCATTCGCGCGACCGTCTTAGCGAGGAGATGCTCTTCGAAGATGCCGCACGCCAGCACAAGCGCTACGAAAAAGTGCAGGAAGTTTTGAAGATGGCCGACGAGCTGGCGCGCGATGTCGACCGTCTGAACGGCGTGGCCATCACGCGCTCGCTGGCCGCCGATGCCGTGGAGATGTGGTTCGTGCGCGAAGGCTGGTGGCAGGAGCCCCAGCGCTTCAGTTTCGAAGTGCGCGACGGCACGCCCGTGTCACTCGACCGCAAGTTGCGCGAGACCTTCGCCGGCGTGGCGCCGCGCAAGCTCACGCTCCGCGAGCGCCAGGAGTATCTGGCGCTGCTGGCGCGCTGGTATTACTCCAGTTGGCGCGATGGCGAATGGCTGGCGTTCGAAAGCTACGGCGACATACCGTATCGCAAGCTGGTGAACGCGGTATCGCGGGTGGCGGGGAGTAAGTAGGGAATCAGAAAGACCCGAAGTCAGCCACCATCCAAACGGCCCCGGTAATAAGGAAAGTCAAGCCGAATTCGGACCAGTTCAGATGGGCTTCCGGGTGAGCGATCAGGCGCGGGACCCAAACCAGCACACCGAAGAGCGCCAGCATCAGAGTCATCAGGCGAATCGCCAGCCGTGCCCGGCGATTGATGAGAATGGAAATCGCCGCCAGCGCAAATGCGATCGTCGTGAGTATCGCCCAGAAAGTCTGACTTAGCGGAATCCACTTTGGAACCAGGTCAGCTGTCACAGAAAGATACAATATCTGACTTAGTGTAAATGAAATCGCGCAGACTCCGAGTCCCAGGCGCGCTACTCGGCCGAATGCCGCAGCCCGCGCTGTACTTGCTTCGGTGGCAGCGTATAGGGCAATCGCACCGCAGAGTGAGCAGAACTGTTCGAAGAAGCTCCCGTAATGCACATACACGGCCGGTGCGGCAACGATGCCCGGAACGCAGGCCAGGGAGAAAAGCAAATAGACGATGCCGAGAGCGATCGACGCCAGATGAGCGGTCCTTGGGTACTGCATCCCGATGCCACCGGCAATTTGAACCATCATGAGACACCCCCCGATGACGGTTCCAAACGGCAGGCTCCAGATCTGGCTGAGGGTTTGCCAGGTGTCAGCGTCGTACCACAGTAGTGCGATGACGCCGAGCAGCACCGCCGCCGCACCAAAGACGATCCGCCCGTAGAACGCCGTCTTCATAACGCCGCGTAGGCGGATTACGATACGGTAACCGATCGGGATTCGTGTTGCGAGTAGATCTCCCAGAACTTATCGGCGACGGTGTGTGGGTCGACGGTAGCGTTGCCCGTGTCCCAGGCGGTGCCCTTCACCAGCCCGAGGACGACAACCTCCCCAACGGTGATCTGGTCCGCACGAAGCTTCTCGGTGAGCAGGCCGATGAGCTTGTGTTTGGCGGCGTTCGCGATTGCCAGGCCCATGGAATTCCATTGGACCGCCATCGCGTCGATCTTCGCGTCGAACAAGCCCAGACCGCCATTCGTGACCAGCACGGCTCCCTTCGCGGCCTTCAGATCCGCAAGCGCTTCCTGTAGAGTTAGGACCAGGCTCGTGATGCTCACATCGAACCCGGTGCGGAGCGCGGCGGCATCGGCAATCATAACGTCTCCGGCAGTGCTGGCATAAGCGTTCCAGTGCATCGCGGTGACAGGGCCAAGCTCGTCGGTCACCCGTTTGACCAGGCCCTTCGCCGCGTGCGGATCGGACAGGTCCGTTGGAAACGCGGCAGCTTTAACGCCTCGCGCCTGGAGCGCCTCTCGCGCCTTCTCGAGTTTGTCAGCGCTCCTGGCGACGAGTGCGACCTGGAAGCCCTCACCGCCGAACTTGTTCGCCACCGCGCCCGAGATCCCTGGCCCGTATCCACAAACGATTATGGTCTTTGGCATATCAGTGTTCGAGTCTACCATAGGGAAATTCGGGGCAATGTTCCGCCCAACGGAGCTCCTCTCCGGCGCGTCAGAGCGGCGAACGCACGGCGCGCCTTCGCCTAAGGCCGGGAGCTCGTAACACACCTTGCATCGGGCCCCCGTACCGGAGAAAGTTCAATTCTGGTGCTTCGGCAGTCCAACCGCCATCGGGGTCTGGCTCTAGCGTGAGCTTCATATCGGTGTATGGGGGCTTCGCGACAGGGATGGCGATCACGCGGTGGCCAGCCACCGCTTCGCCCATTCTCCGAGTGGGCGACGATGAGGCCGGAGGTCGGTAAATGCTGTGCCGTCAGGGAGGTTCGGTCGCGCCGATGGGTAGTGCGACGAGGGTTGGTGGCCAGGAAGCTGCCAAACTGCGTTCGGCCAGCGCAGTGGCCGGCATCGCCGAAGACGCCCGGCGGCCACGATTCTATTCGCGGCTGCAAACCCATCGGCAGCGAGGTCTTCAGACTAGGCCATCGCTTTCAGGGAGACCCATCGGTCAGGTGCCCAGAGAAGGAGACAAATGCTAAGTTTTGGGGCCGCCGGCCGCATCTCCTCACGCCATCCCGGCGATGGCCTCTGCCACGCAAAGTTGTATTGGCTCTGGGATCTGAAACCCTGGATAGTTCGCTACGACCCGGAGCAGGCCATCCCAAGTGCGGCATTCAAGACAATCTGCACGTCAACCACATTCACCACTCCGTTGCCATTGAGATCGTTGGATGGCGATGCCGCGCCCAGCGCTTGACTGATCATACTCTGGACGTCCACCACCGTAACGCTTCCGATATTCTGCACATCGCACGGATTGGGTGCGGTGTCCGTGGTGCTCGCTTCGGCCGCAGTCTTGGGGGTTTCGGAATTGCCGGCTCCATCCACGGCGATGCTGTAAAACGAATAAGAGTGGCCGCTTTGCCCCGGATAAGTCGCGGAAGTTGTAGTCGATGGAGCGTTCAACCATACCGAATATGGACTTCCGTTGTCGGAGACAAAAATCGCATAGTGCGTGATCCCCGCCCCTACATCGGTTCCCGACCAATTCACAGTGAAGCTGGCCTGCGATTCCTGCGAGGGCAGCACCTGCACATGGCTTACCGGCAGATTGACGTCGAGAGTATTGGTCCAGACAGGAGTCGCGATGGGCGCATTGGCGTCGAACACCACCGTAGCCTGATTGGTAAAAGTGGTTCCAGTGGTCAAGCCAGCCTTGGGCATGACCGTGAAGAGGACGCTACCCTGCCCCACGATGCCGTCCGTGTCGGGTGGAAGAAAACCGACCGTAGGATCGGTAGGAGGCGCATAGGTAGTGGGGTCGATCGATGTGAACGTAAACCTCACCAGGCCGGTTGCCGGGTTCACGCCGCCCTGAATGCGAACCGAAAGCGTTGTGTTGAGCGACACTACCAGGTCGGTGGTGGGGCTGTTTGACGATAGTGGAATGAATTGGCTGCCGAAGGCGGCCGCGAGAGGGGAAAACGTGGACAGGTCCACTTTGGAGCCGTCCAGTTGGTCGGTAACTACTACTTGCTGGGCCGGGAGAGTGGCGGTGGCTTGATTCTCGAATCCCACGTCGTAGCGAACTGGGACGCCGCCGCCGATATAGCGATTCGCCGAAGCGTCCCCTGCCGGCCCGGTCTTGAAGTTCGGGTCGTAGGATTGTCCAGCCTCTGTGCCATTGCAGTAGCAATAATAAAGTTTCACACGCGATTCATATGTTGGGAACGCCTGGTCCAGCCCATCGATGAGCGCCCAGAACAGGTCCGGGGGCGCAGTTGAAATCCCGAGGGTCTGGTAAATGTGGACCAGGCAGGGGTCGAGGTCGAACAGGTAGTCCAAGTAGAGACTCTGTTCCAAAAAATCAATTGCCAATGATAGCTGCTGCATAGCTTGCACCAGGATCTGGATCTGCAGGTTCCAATTCCGGGTACCCGAATTGCCGCTATATTGCTGGGGCTTGGCGGTTCGGGCGGCGGGAACCGCGGCGGGCCCGGGTGGAGTGCCGTTATTGCCTTTATTTCCGCCGCCGGGATTGGTGTTTTGCCCGGGCGGATTCGGGTTAGGATTCTGCGTCGGCGGAGTGACGGCCGGCAACTGATTCGGCTGCACCATGATCCCCATGCCCGCGGCGATTTGCTGCTTCCACTTTTCCATGTCGATGGGCCCAACCGGAACCCCCTGCAGATTCGCAGTTCCCGCCAGGACGCTCGCCATAAATCCCAGAAAGCTCCCCATGCAGTTGCTTACAACAGGGTTCGAGGCCAGCGGTGTACAAACCGGTAGATTCGCGGAATCTGCCGCCGCCGCGGCGAACGCTTGTTGCGCCGAGGCCAGCGAACTGAACCACGGCGGCTCCATGTATGCCGTAACTCCAATCGGGCTAACTGCCTCCGGTACCGTGAGCTGCAGTTGGATCGCACCCGACCAGCCGGCCGGCACATACGGCAGCAGTAACGGCACGTAAGTCATTCCGTCAACCGTGATGCCGTTAGGATAGCCGGTGTAATCGAGGGTCGTTCCGTCGGCTTCCGGTGGGCTCTGCGTACCGGCAAGCGTGTAAGAGTACGTGGCGGGAAAGGCCATCCACAGCGTGGAGAAATAGGCATCGGTATCGCCCGAGTTGCCATACGTCACGTAAAAGTTGGAGGGTTGTGCCACTCGTATGATCGGACGGCCCACGATTTCCGACCAGATGTGCGGCCCGGACGCGGTCTCCACCGCGAACGTCGCGGGCAGCGTGATGGTCGAGCCGCCCGGATTGTTCACCGTCAGAGTGTACTTACCCGGCGCGGCGCCTGTCAGGTCGATGACACAGGTCATCACCGTGCCGTCCGTCGCGATACCGGACGAGGCAGAAGTGTACGTCTGGCCGTTCAGGCTGAGCGTACAGGTCGCGCCTTGCTGGAATCCTGAGCCGTTCAGCGTGAGGGTCACGCTGCCTGCGTTTCCGGCTGCCGGGGGCGACGCGACGTAGAGGCTTCCTCCGCCCAGAATGGTGAAAAACAAATCGGCGAATCCCGACCCGTTGGTCAATCCGAGATTGAGCACTGTCTGGATGGCTCCCGTGGTAGTTGGAAAATTGGTCGCGCAGGTGGTGCCGGCAATGTAGATGTTGCCGTACGAGTCGAGAGCCACACCGGAAGCGAGCGTTGGATATACCGAGCCCGAAAGGTACGACGAGAAGACCGCCGTCGTCCCATCGCTGCTGATTCCGGTGAGGAATGCTGTCTGGTTGCCGCCCTGTCCTGTGAGCGCATTGGCGCTGAGAGGGAAATTGTAACCCGGGGTGGTGGCTTCACCGGCTACCCAAACGTTGCCGCTGGAATCGAGAAATGGCTGGGAGAAAATCTCCGTCGCTCCGCCGTCTTGTCCCAGGTAGCTGGCCCAGCCGATGGACTTTCCGGTGGTAAGCTTGGCGACAAAGGAAACCGGCTGCGGCCCGGTGGCCGCGCTGGGGCCGGGATACGTGGATTGCAGCGATCCGGCGGTCACGGGAAAAGTGCCGGAAGCCGTGACTCCGGCGGCGTAGAGGTTGCCCGCGCCATCGGCGGTCAAACCTTGAATCCACTCCCCGCACTCCCCAAAGCCGGCTCCGCCGCTGTACACAGTTCGCCCGCTGAGATACGACGCGTACTGCAAGGTGCTGAGATCGGGCGTGAATTCCGCCAGGTAGGCGGCCGACCCCAACGGCCCGCCGGCCGCGCACGCATCGCCGCCGGTCACCGTGACTGACGACTGGTAGGCGTTGCCGGTAGTGGGCAGTGCGCCGGTCAGGTCCTCGCCCGCAATCCACGGATTGCCCTGGCTGTCCAGCGTCACGGTGTACGAGTAGGACCCGAAATAGCGAGTGTTCTGCGCGGGTCTCGGCGCCGTGAAATAAGTGGAGGCCACCAATTGGTAGGCCGGCAACTGCTTCAGATCGAAGAGCGCGATATAGCCGGCGAATCCCAGGTAGTTGTTGGGCAGTCCAGCCATGTAGGCCGTCTGCGACGTGGGCATACCG
>CAZARO010000291.1:0-6586 GCA_964487165.1 uncultured Solibacteraceae bacterium
TGCGCCGGACGGCGGACGAAATCCTCCAGCGGATAGAGGCGGATGGCGCAGCCCGGACCTGTGCGTCCGGCGCGCCCGGCGCGCTGATTGGCCGACGCCTGGCTGATGCGCGATACCTGCAGCACCGGCAATCCCGACCACGGCGAATGGCTGGCCACACGGGCCACACCGCTATCGATCACCGCGCTCACGCCGTCGATGGTAATGGAGCTTTCGGCCACATTGGTGGAGAGGATGATTTTGCGGCGATCGGTCGGGCCCACGGCGCGGTCCTGTTCCTCGGGCGATTGGTCGCCATGCAGCGGCAGCAGCAGCCAACCGTGGCGTACGGCAAGCGCGGAGCAGGCGGTCTGCGCCCGGCGGATTTCGCCCGCGCCCGGCAGGAAGATGAGCACGTGGCCCTTTTCGGGACGGCGGGCGAGCCGCTCCAGCGCGGCGGCCACCTGCTCTTCGAGCGGCGCCGCGGAGTGCGGCGTATATTCGATTTCTAAAGGGTACTGGCGGCCCTCGGATCGCATCACGCGCGCATCGCCCAGATATGCGGCCACGGGCGCGGTATCGAGCGTGGCGGACATCACCACCAGGCGGAGATCGGGACGCCGGGTCGACTGCAAGCGGCGAAGCAGGGCCAGCGCCAGGTCGCCTTCCAGGTGGCGCTCGTGAAATTCGTCCAGCACCACGGTGGCGACCCGTTGCAGCTCGGGGTCGGAGAGCAGGCGGCGGGTGAGCACTCCTTCGGTCAGGAATCGCAGGCGCGTGGCGGGGCCGGCGACCTCTTCAAAGCGCACCTGGTATCCCACCGTGCCGCCGAGAGGCTCGCCGCGCTGTGCCGCCACGTATCGCGCGGCCAGCCTGGCGGCCAGGCGGCGCGGTTCCAGCACCAGCACCTCGCGATCGTCGAGCGAGAGCAGGGCGGACGGCACGCGGGTGGTCTTCCCTGCCCCCGGTTCCGCTTCCAACACCAGGTTATGGTGGGAGCGCAGATGATCGAGAATATCGGGAATCAGCGGATCTATGGGCAGACGCACGCCATTTCATCTTGGCACTCCGGCCTGTCTCCGGTAAATTCCGTGTGCGCATCCACACAACTGTGAGCGCCTTTCCCACAGGATGAAACGTCACTCCTTCGGCACCCGTCTATCACCGTGGCCGTGATTGTGGCGACCAGTCCGGTCGAGCGCTGAGGTGCGTTCGGCAGTTAGCGTGCTCTTACAAGCCCGGTGGATGCCGATGCTCAAGAAATGCACTGGTCTGGGATGGTTGCTACTTACTGCCGCGGCGGCCCACGCCGACATCGCCCTGCTTCTGGAAGAGCCGTATGGAGCTTTTGGCGGTTTGACCCCGACGGGCCACGCGGCCATCTATCTTTCGCGGGTTTGCGCGGAAACCCCCGTGGTGCTTCGCCGCTGCGGCCCGGATGAGCCAGGCGTGGTTCTCAGCCGCTATCATCGCGTTGGAGGCTACGACTGGATCGCGATTCCGCCCCTCCCCTATCTGTACGCCGTGGATCGGCCGGACCAGGTACCCGAGCGGGTTGGCCCTCAGGAAGTGGCGTCGCTGCGGGACGCGTACCGGCGCGCCCATCTCGAGGATGTCGCTCCCGACGAAAGTGACGGCAGCACTCCACACGGAGATTGGACGCAGTTAGTCGGCGCGTCTTACGACCGGACTATCTATACCTTCGGGATGACAACTACGGAGGTACAGGACGACGAGTTGATTCAGACCTTCAATTCCCATCGGAACCGGGAACGCTTCAGCCTTCTGTTTCGGAACTGCGCGGACTTCGCCCGGCAAACCATCGACTTCTATTACCCGCGAGCCGTACACCGCAACCTCACCGCCGACCTGGGAATCATGACGCCTCGACAGGCGGCTAAGTGCGTGGTGCGATATAGCCGCAAGCATCCCGACATACTGTTCTCCAGTTTCGTCATCCCGCAGGTTTCCGGCACGGTGCCGCGCAGCACCGCGGTCCGCGGAGTGTTGGAGTCGTTCGTGAAATCGAAGCGGTACGCCCTGCCGCTCGCGTCGCTGGCGGTGCTGCATCCCGCTATCGGAGCGGGCCTGGCGTATGCCTGGGTGGGCGGGTCGCACTTCGAGCCGCGGCGGATAGCCTTCGCCCACGGCGGGGTACCCTTGCAGCCGGGCTCGGTGATGTCGGCGCTGCGGCCTACCGATGGCGGGTCCAAGGAACCGTAACGGCGCGTACGCCGCGGAATGGTACAATTCATCCAGGTTTCCTGATGTATTGTTTGATTTCGCGGCGGTTTTCAATTTCCCCTTGGCTTGTTCTTCTGTTGGTTGCGAGTTTTCCCCGAGTGGGCCAGGCGGGTTCCATCGTCATCGGCTTTGTGGGCGGATTCGTGGCGCATGACAACCCGATTCATCACGAAGTTCAGGTGGCCGCGCATCTTCGCAAGGATTATGCTGGGAGCCTGCAAGTGATAATGTTCGCCAACCACCGCGGCGAAGAGGCGCGTCAGGAAGTGCTGCGGTTGCTCGACACGGACCGGGACGGAAGACTTTCGGCGGAAGAGAAGAGCCAGGCTCGCATCGCCATCTACGGCCACAGTTGGGGCGCGTCGGAAGCAGTCACTCTGGCGCGGGCGCTGGCACGGGACCAGATACCCGTCTTACTCACGATCCAGGTGGATAGCGTGCGGAAGCCGGGCGAAGACGACTCCTCCATCCCTACGAACGTGCTTCAGGCGGTGAACTTCTATCAATCGGACGGACTGCTCCACGGGCGGTCGAGCATTCGCGCGGCGGATAATTCGCGCACGCAGATTCTCGGCAATTTTCAATCCGAGTACAGAGACAAGCCGGTAAGCTGCGATGGATATTCCTGGTTCGCGCGCACCTTCATGAAGCCGCACATCGAGATTGAGTCCGACCCCGCGGTGTGGGAGCAGGTGGAATCTCTGATTCGCGCGAAGCTCGGACTAACTCCGGGCAGTAAGTAAGTCGCTTACCGCTCATTGTTACCCAACCACCGGTGCGACGTCGAAGTGTTTCGGAAAATGCGCGGGAAGGATTTGCTTCTCGCCTGCCTTACTTCCCAGGTCGGCAAGCTGCTTCAGGTTGCGCGGATTGTCCATGGCGTCGAGGCCGGCGAGATCGCGGTCCGCGAAATCCAGTCCCAGGTTCTTTTTCAGCCAATCTTTTTCAAAATGCAGATCGTAGCGCTGGTAGGTCAGCCACTTTTTCCCGCCCAGGGAGTCATTGCCCAAGTCGCGAAGCTCCCGGTCCACGAACCAGGCGGTATCGGACTTACCGATCCACTGCAGTACCGCCTGATTCAGCCAACTGCAATCGTCCATGAGATTCAGCAGGCTGCGGCCGGCCAGGGACCCCGCGGGCATGCGCATGACATCATCGCAGTCTTCGCGCATCTCCTTGCGCCCGGTTCCGGCCGAGACAATCAGCAGGTTCTCATCGCCGATGGGCCATTTCCAGGCGTAGCCATCCAGCGTAGCTAGCATCAAAAGTTGCAGTGCGGGATTGTTGTGCGGACTCATGCCGCCGTCCACGAACGCTCCGTAGAAGTCCGAGGCCACCTGAATTCTCTCCGGCTCGAAGTAATGTGGCGCGGCGGTGCTGGCGCGGATAATCTGCCTCAACAGGTACTCGGAATTGGGAACGTGGTCTTTTCCCTGGGTACGCGCGTAGTAGCGGCTCTGGGGATGATTGTGCATCACCCACGGACTGCCGGTGTCGAAGCGTTTGCACATGATCATCAGCCCGGTGAGCACTTCCTTGCCGCCGAGTTGGTAATCGTGGAATGTGTCCTCGAGCGCGACCTGCAGGGACTCGATTGAGAACTTGGGTGCGAGCACGCCCGGCCGGAACCAATCGCTCTGGAAGATGTCGGTGGCCAGACTGGTGTAAAGGGTTTGTAACTCCGCCACGGTCTTGCCGATGGCGAGCCCGGTGGCGATGATCGCACCGGTCGAGGTGCCGCCGATGAGATCGAAGTAGTCACAGAGGCGCAGTTCCGCATCGCCATAACGCCTGCGGAGCATGGACTCGATCTTGGCGAGGTAGCCAAGCGTCAGAATTCCGCGTACGCCACCGCCATCGAGGGCCAGGATGCGCTTCGGGGGGGTTGGGGCAAGGTGCTGCTCCAGTGCCGGACGGTACATCTTTCTCACCTCCCTGTTAGTATAAGTTCGGTTCCGGTTTGGCCGCCCGCGGCGGCCACACTGTTAGAATATACCTGAAATACTCACGGGTTGAAGAGGAGCCTTCTACATGTTCGGTTCGGAAGTGCTGGATGTGGCAATCGGGCTCGTGTTCATCTATCTGGTGCTGAGCCTGATCTGTTCCGCCGCCTGCGAGGTGCTGGAATCGTTCTGGAAGCGTCGCGCGGAGTATCTGCAACGCGGAATGAGCGAGTTATTCGGCGGCGCTTCGGGCTCCGCCCTGGTCAAGGCGATTTACGATCATCCGCTGGTAAGCTCGCTGTTCCCGGGCGACTATGTGGAAGGCAAAACCGGCAACCTGCCATCCTACATACCGGCCAGCAATTTCGCGCTGGCACTTATGGACATCGTCGGTCCCTCCCAGGCGGATGGTGTACGATCCGGCGCCGCGGGGGCAACCGGGCCCATGCCGGGGCCGCCGTTCTCCGCGGAGGCCATGCGCAACGCCATCCAAAAGAACCTGGGTACCAATGAGACGGCCCGCCAGGCGCTGCTCACTTTGGCCGATGCCGCCGGTTACGATCCCGTAAAGGTGCGGGAGAACATCGAGGCCTGGTACAACAGCTCCATGGACCGGGTCTCCGGCTGGTTCAAGCGGGCGTCGCAGTTTACCATCCTGGCACTCGGTTTCGCTGTCAGCATGGCCATCAACGCGGACACTATCAGCATCACCAACAGCCTGGCCACCGACAAGGCTGTCCGCTCGTCACTGATCTCCGCCGCGGCGGAATACGTCAAGCGTCCGGAGGCGCCCGCGGGCGACTCGACGCCCCGGTTGGCCGCGGTGCCCACTGAATTCACGAGCAATATTCCGGCCTGTCAAGCGGATCTGAATTCGCCCGACTGCCGTTTCCAGGCCAATTTGCGTCAAATCCGCCAATCCGGACTTCCGCTCGGCTGGACGGCCACAGTCTCGACCTTCGATCCACGCCACGTTCCGCAGACTTTGCAGGACTGGCTTACGAAGATCCTCGGCATCGGCCTGACGACGCTGGCCATATCGATGGGCGGGCCGTTCTGGTTCGATACCCTCAGCAAGCTGATCGTGGTGCGTTCTACATTGAAGCCCGCGGAGCCGAATTCCAGCAAGACATCCGCAAAGTAATCTTCCGGCCCGGCGTGGCCGCTACATCCCTGTGCCGATCTGTACCAGGCATTCCTGGCCGCAGGCACACCGCTCGGGCCATCGGGAACAGTTCTTCACGCGAAGCTCGCGATCGCCGAGCGCATGCATTTTCACGGCGTACCAGGGATCCAGCCGCACCGTGGCCAATTGCGAGATATCGGGACAGCTCACGCTCCTGGCCTCACGAACCCTGCGCCAGAGAGGCACCAGCGATAAACACAGCGGGATCGCCAATGCCAAGACAAGATAGCTCAAGAAGAAATAAGTCACCCACATAAGTCCACCTCAAATTGTCGCGACGGGACAAGGCGACTCGCGCAGAATAGCGTAAGCATTCGCACGCAGGCGCCCACCCAACCCGGAGCCGCTGCCCCGGCCAATCACCAGCAGGTCGGCTTTCCGGATGGCCGCCACATCGCTCACCGCGGCCGGCGGGTCGCCGATCTCGATCAACACCTCGCCGGGAGTCCCGGTCTCCTGTTGGAGCCGGCAGATCTGCTCGCGCGCGGCCTGGGCGGCGTGCTGGCGCCATTCCGGGTCGAAGTAGATTCCGCCCAATTGGATCAGTGTATGCGGCAGCACGTAGACGATGTCCAACTCCGCCTCAAACTCGCGCGCGAAGCGGCCGGCCCATTCGAGGACCGCACGGCTGCGCTCGGCCAGATCGATGGCGCACACAATCCGGTGGAAGCCGATGTTGCGGTAGCTGGGCGCCTGTTCCAGATGCGGGCCGGTCCACACCGGGCAGGCGGCATCGTGCAGCACTTTGGCGGTCACCGAGCCGAGGAGGAAACGCCGGAACGGCCCGTATCCGTGGGTCGCCATCACGATCAGGTCGACGCCGTGGGTGGAGGCGCAATTGACGATCTCGCGGGCCGGGTCGCCCTCTTCTATCAACTGCGTCGGGACAATATCGGGACACTGGCCCTCCAGATAGGCGGCCAGCTCGCCTTTTCGCTGCTCCAGCCTCTCCAAGGTCAGTTCGGCGGCTGTGGAGTAGGCCGTCGCCTCGGGCGTGGTGAAGATCCCCAAGGGCGGCTGCACCACGTGGAGCAAAATCAGTTCGCTTTGGAAATGACACGCCAGCGTTTCGGCGTATTGTACGGCGCCATGGCAGCGTGGAGAGAAAGCCACCGGCGCGAGAATCCTGGACAACCAAGCCATGACCACACCTCCTGGCCTGCGTCGCAGCGGACGGGGCGGATAGTCCTTTTTTATTCTACTCCGATAGCCGATAAACGAACCCCAAAATCTT
>CAZARO010000292.1:0-6583 GCA_964487165.1 uncultured Solibacteraceae bacterium
TCTTTCCGCAACTGGCCATCCATGAGACCAGCTACGTGATCATCGTCACCCGCGGGCACCGCGACGATATGCGCGTGCTCAAGCTGGCCATCGCCACGCCGGCGCGCTACGTGGCGATGATCGGCAGTAAGCGCAAAGTGCTGAACGTCATCCGCGAACTGGAAAAAGAGGGCGTGGAGCACGCGGCGCTGGAGAAAATCCATGCGCCCATGGGGCTCGATATCGGCGCCATTTCACCGGAGGAGATCGCCATCTCCGTCACCGCCGAGATGATCGCCGTGCGCCGCGGCGCCACCTCCAACTGGCGGGCACTTTCCATGTCGGTATTCGCCGGCGGGCACGTACCGGCCGTGCTGGCCAAGTGAGCGTCGCGGGTCTCATTCTGGCGGCGGGCGAATCGCGGCGCATGGGTTCCCCGAAGGCACTGTTGCAGTACGGCGAAGCGAGCTTCCTCGATACTTTGACGCGCCTGTTCAGCGGGCGCTGCTCTCCCGTGATCGTGGTGCTGGGGGCGCACGCCGCGCAGATTCGCGCCGCCGCCATAAGGCCCGCCATCTTCGTGGAGAACCCGGATTACGCGCGCGGCATGACCGGCTCGATGCAGTGCGGCCTGCGCGCCGTTCCACCCGATGCCGATGGAGTCTTGTTCACCCTGGTGGACCATCCGGCGGCAACACTCGCCACGCTCGACGCACTGCTGGCCCCCATGGATCCGCAACGGGCGCCGCTGGTCCGCGTGCCGCGGTTCCGGGCGAAGCGCGGCCACCCCATCTGGTTTTCGCGCGACCTGATACCCGAATTCCTGGCCCTCCCCGCCGATGGCCCGGCGCGCGATGTAGTGGCGCGCTACGTAGACCGCACCGAATATCTGGATCTCGACGACCCCGGCATCGTGGCCGACATCGACAGCCCCGAGGACTACCGGGCGCTGATGGAATCGGGCGCATGAAGATCCCTTTCGGAGCGATTTTCAAGGGAGTCGGCGCGGCGGCGGGAGTGTGGCTCGCGGTGGGACTGGGCGCGCCTTACGTCAACGCCACTCCCTACGCCGACCGGCTGCGCGGATCGCTCTCCCGCGCGCTGGGCCGGCAGGTGGAATTCCGAAGCGCGGTGAAATTCAGCCTCTTCAAGGGCCCCGGCTTTTCGGTGGAAGACGTGGTGATCCATGAGGACCCCGCTATCGGCGCGGAGCCCATCGCGTATATGGACAGCATCGATGTGCGGCCGAGCATCTGGTCGCTGCTGGGGGGGCGCTTCGTGGTCGACTCCGTCGGCCTGGAGGGCGCGCACATCAATCTGACCAAGTCCGAGGCGGGCAATTGGAATTTCCTCTCCTTCGTGAACCGCTCGGTGATGAGCGCCGCGCCGGCCATCCACATTCGCGACAGCCGCATCAATTTCAAGTTCGGCGACACCAAGTCGGTCTTCTACCTGATGGACACGGATCTCGACATCTCTCCGCCTGGGCCCGGCGCCAACGGGTGGAAGGTCTCTCTCACCGGCAAGCCGGCGCGCACCGACCGTCCGGCGCAAGGGCTGGGATTGTTCACCCTGAAGGGCCGCTGGTTTGTGGCGCCGGAGCGCGTGGATCTGGATTTGCAGTTGGACCACTGCGGGCTGGGCGAGATCAGCGTGCTGCTGCAAGGGCAGCGCGGCAACGTACACGGCACCATCTCATCGCGAGTGCACATGGGCGGAACGCTTTCCAACATCGGCATACAGGGCCGGGTGGAGATCACGGACGTACACCGTTGGGACTTGATGCCGGTGCAGGGACAGGGCTGGCAGTTCGACGTCCACGGAAGCCTGGATGTGGTGCGGCAGGCGCTCGACCTGGAGTCGGATTCCGTGCGCAACACTCCGCTCCCGCTCTCCATCCACTTTCGCGCCAGCGATTATCTCACCCAGCCTCGATGGGCTATCCAAACCACCTGGAAAGACTTTTCGGTGGCGCCGGTTCCGGAACTGGCGCGGCACCTGGGCGCGCAGCTTCCCGCCGGGCTGGTTATGGCCGGTGTGATGAGCGGCGAAGTGGGGTACGCGGACGGCAACCTCGAAGGGCAGATCGCCGTGCGGGATGGCTCCGTGACTATACCGGACTCGCCCGCCATGCGCTTCGACCAGGCGGCCATCGCTTTCGACAGCGGCCACGTCCGGCTCACCCCCACGACGGTCAGCACGCCCGACCAGGACGAGGCGCAAGTGGAAGCCGATTATGCCATGGGCGACAACACGCTGGATCTCTCTATTTCCAGCGATGGCATGAAGGTGGAATCGCTGCGGGCGCAGGTGGCGCTGGCCGCGGTGCCGTGGCTGGAGCAGGTCCGCCTGGGGCAGTGGAGCGGCGAATTGCATTACCACTACGGCGTGGATCTGAGTGGATGGACGGGCCGCCTGACGCTTAAGGGCGCCGAAATCCCCGTGCCGGGGCTGGCCGATGCGGTGCAGATGGCATCGGCGAATGCGCAGATCGAGGGAGCGCGCGTGGTGCTGGACCACATTGCCGCGCAGGTTGGCGCGACCGCCTTCGCGGGATCGTACACGTACGAGCCTGGCGCGGCGCGTCCGCATCGCGTGCGCTTGCGGGCGTCCCAGTTGGATGCGGCCGCGCTGGAGGCCGAGTGGATGCCCACTCTGCGGCGGAACACGGGCCTGCTGGCGCGCGCGCTGGGCCGCACCAACCTGCCGGATTGGCTGAAGCAGCGAGCGGTAGACGGCACCATCCAGGTGGACGATTTCGCCATCGCCGGCGCGCACCTGCAGAACGTGCGGGCGCACGTGCTGTGGGACGTGGCGCGGGTCCAGTTGGAAGACCTGCAGGCCAAGTTCGATAAGACCGCGATCACCGGGGCGTTGGCGGTGAACCTGCGCGGCTCGCGCCCTGCGTACCGGCTGGATGCGCGCGTGAAAGGGCTCAACTGGCAGGCGGGTAAGTTGGACGGCCAGGCGGTAGTAGAGACTTCCGGGACGGGCCTGCAACTGGTGACTAACTTGACATCGGAAGGGTCATTTACGGGCAGCGGCATGGATTTCGGCGGGCTCACGGGCCGCGCGGTGTCCGGAAGTTACTCGCTGTCGTGGGGACTAACTGCTCCGCGGTTGCGGCTTACCGGGCTCAATCTCCGCAGCGACGACGATACTTACACCGGCCGCGGCGCCACTCAGGATGACGGCCGATTAGTGGTGGTGCTGACCGACGGCGTAAAAGAGGTGCGCGTGAGCGGACCGTGGGATAAGTTACGAGTAGAAGAGGCTAAGTAAGTGGGGTAGGCCTGGTAACCTGAACTGGCGGCGAGTAAACGGCACTAAAGCGCCGAGTACCACTCGGCGCGCAGGATACCTGGGTGGGGCTCCTGCGCCGTGGGGCAGACTTCAGAGGGAGTGGCAGAATTCGGCCGATCGACCGCTCCCTCGCGGTGGCGGCCCGGTAGGCTCTGGCAAGCACAGAGGCGCTATTCCGAGCCGCGCGCGCAAGCAAGCGGTTCTTCGAGTTTTACAACTCCTTCTTCAGTCTGCCCCACTATAGAAATCGTGAGCCGTGCCGCCTAGTAACTGCTCGCGGACTTCGATAGAGTTCGCGCCGATGGATTGCGTAAAGGCGGCGAGGCTCTCTTTCCAGGTGACGTCGGGAAGGCGCACGGGCCACTCGCTGCCGAACATCAGGCGCCGCGGGCCGAACGTCGCGAGCGCATGCTGGACGAACGGACGGATGGACGCGGCGCGCCAGGGAAGCTCCACTTCCGTGAGCAGGCCGCTGATCTTGCAGAAGACGTTCGGCAGGCGCGCGGCCGCTTCCATGCCGTGCAGCCATTCGTCCGCCGGTGCGAGCTGAAACGCGGGGCGGGCGAGGTGGTCGATGGCCACGCGCAAATCGGGCAGGTGCTCGGCTAACTGCAGGAGCATGGGGAAATCGCCCGGGCGCATCTCGATATCGAGCGTCAGCCCATGCCGCGCCAGCTCGTCCGTCACTGCCGGAATGCCGCGCTCGATCGGGGCGCAGATTCCGCGGAAGCGCGCGTCCTTTCGATATTCTTCCAGCGCTCGTCCATCGAGGGAAGCCTGCCGCACGACCAACCCGGCGATGTGCGGCCCGGTGACGGGCAGCGCGCCAGCATCCACCACCAGGATGGCGCCCTCAAATCGGTTACGCGCGAGGATGGCCTCTAGGTGCTCCGGCGGATGGCTGCGGGAAAAACAAACGTGGGAGTCTAGGCGCAAGAAGACTTAGAAGGTGAACGCCAGGCCGCCGCGCAGGGTGCGCGGGGTTTCGATCAGGGTCAGGCTCTGGCCGCTCGCCATGCCCACGGGAAGATAACCTTGCGCCAGCATATTGCGGAGGTCGGCAGTAGCTTCCACGCGCCGGGCGAATCCGGGCAGAGGCTGGTGTACACAGAGATTCAATCCCGGCATGGCCCGATTGGGCTGCGTGCTGTAGACGTTTCCCGGCGTGGCCCAACGGTCGTTATCGGACCACTGATAGCTGATCACCACGTGGGTCTTGGTCCACGGCACCGTGGCCGCCACGCGCGAAGTGGCCACGTGCCGCTGCGCCTCGTGCAACAGGGTACGCAACTCTTCGGGACTGCCGGTAACCAGCGGGCCATTATCCACCGTGAGCGCGCCCTCGCTGCCCACCATCAAGGTCACCGAAACATACTCGCCCAGATTCTGCGTGACCGCGCCGTTGTAACCCCAGCTCCGGAAATTGCCAGCGTTCAGAATGGAGGCGTCGGAGAAGACATCGGGCAGAATATCGACGCCCGCTACGCCCCCCACCGGTCCCAACACACTGAGCGCGGCGTTGTTCACCTGTTCGCGATCGAGCGTCGCGCTGTAAGTCCGCGAACCTACCTTGCGGGAGTAAGTGGCCTCATACTCCTCGCCGCGCTGCACCCGCGTCCTGCCATCCATAACGGAAATGCGGGGGAACAGCCCTAAGGCGTTGAGATCCTGCTGCAGACCGGCATTGTCGGAGGGCTCGCCGCCCAGCTCGGGGCGGGCGTTGCCGGAAGTGAAGGTGATGTCCAACTCGGAGCCGTTGCCGAGATCGTAAGTCAACCGGGCGTAAGGGCTGACGTAATTGAGGCGGTCGAGGAACGTCACGGTGTCCGTGGTGACACCGTACTTCAGGGTGATATCGTCGCTCAGCTTGGTGTGATCGTCGAAGCTGCCGGAAAAAGTCCGCAGCATGGGTAGCGCATTTTCCGAACCCGACATCGCCGTCGCCAGGCGCCCCGGCAGGAACAACTGGCGCATGGTGAGGGAAACTTGCGGGCTGCCGCCCATAGCATCGCGGCTGTACGTGGTACGGAACGCGGTGGCCGGGACGCCGGTCTGCGACCCGTATCCCAGATTGCCGCTAACCTGCAACGTATTGCTGCCCAGGATGGAAGTGGCCAACGCGAACGCCGTGCCCATGTCCGCTTCGTTGGAGACGCCGGTAGTGGTCCCGCCTTCGCCGGCCGATACCGTCAGCAGGCCGCGCGTTTCGGAGAAGACCGCGGCATGCGCGGAACTGCCGCCGGATTGCGAGTCCAGGTCGCCGGCGAAGCGCATCACCGGGCGGGTGGAAGTAGCGGTGCGCAGGACCCACTTCCAGTCATCGGTAATCAGGTTGCCGTTCTCCAGCGGCGGATAGGAGAGCTGAATGGTGCTGAAGAAGCTGCTGAGATGCACCGCCAGCAGGCTTTGCGTTCCGGGCTGAACCAGGATGTCCTTCTCGAAGGCGGGGAAGAAAGCCGCCATGGTCACTTTGACGGAGTAATGATCGGGAGCCAGCCCCACGAACTGAAATTTGCCGTCAGCGTTGGTGAGGACCCGCCCCACGGGCCGCTCCTGGCGATTGTACAACTGCACCACGGCGCCCAATTGCGGGACCCCGGTGGAGTTCTGGACGATACCGTCGATTACGCCCGCCAGCTTGAGTGGTGTCGCAGCGAAGCTCTCGCTAAGGCCAGCCAGGCAGAAAACTCCCAGCGCCAGAGATGTCAGCGTCTTTTGCCTCTTCGCCATTGCCATCGGAAGGCCGCGAGGACGGGTATATACCCCGCCGTTATTTAGGTTACCGTAAACGGGGCGCTCTGTGTGAGCGTCTGATTACGATTTTTGTCCGTTATTTTAATCCGCAGAGTGTAGGAGCCCGGCGGGAACTGTTCCAGCCGCAGGCGCTTCTGGAGGGTGATCTGGCTGCCGGAAGCGTCCGGGATCTTGCCGATGTCTTCGGTAGTGGTGACGATGGGATCCGCCGTGCCGGTGCGCACCACTTCGTAGCGCACTTCCCCCTGCGGCTTCCGGGTCTGCTCATCCGCCCCGAAGTTGTACAATTTCATATAGATACCGAGAGTTTCATCGCGCCGGAAGATTTCCCCGATGCGCGGGCGCACTTTGGTATCGCCGATCACGAACTGGCCGGTCCCGATATTCCGCATGGGTACCGATTCGATGTCGTCAGCCAGAATCAAGGTGCTGGCGGAGAGCAAATCGGGGTCCAGGCGGGGCACGGTGACGGTCCTGGTGTAGTTGTTGGCAAACCCGCTGACAACATCTTTGCAAACCACATCAAGACGGTAGACGCCCGGCTTCA
>CAZARO010000293.1:0-5123 GCA_964487165.1 uncultured Solibacteraceae bacterium
TCGGGAAGCCGTCGATAAATTTCTTCACGCGCTGCTGCCAGCCGCGCGGCGGCTCCAGCGCCAGCCCGCCGATGCGGAAATAGCTGGTCATCATGCGCTGGCCGGAGAACATTTCGAAGATGCGCAGAATGTCCTCGCGCTCGCGGAAACAGTAGAGGAACACGCTCATGGCGCCGATATCGATGGCGTGCGTCCCCAACCACACCAGGTGGCTGTTGAGGCGCGTCAGTTCGGTGAGCATCACGCGCATCCACTGGGCGTGCTCGGGAATTTCCAGTTGCAGCAGTTTTTCCACCGCCAGGCACCAGCCCAGATTGTTGGAGAGAGGCGCCAGGTAGTCCACGCGGTCGGTAAGGGTGACGGCCTGCTGGTAGTTTTTCTGCTCGAATTCCTTCTCGATGCCGGTGTGCAGGAAGCCGATATCCGGCTGGCACTTCATGATGGTTTCGCCGTCGAGCTCCAGGAGCAGGCGCAGCACCCCGTGGGTGGACGGGTGCTGCGGCCCCATATTGAGGACCATGCGGCGCGGGCCGGTTTGAGGCGGCTCTTCCGCCACGGCGGTTGCCGATACTTCCGGAATGGCCTGGTCGCTCATAAGCTAAATCCTCGTCCCCGTAACGGGGTAGTCCTTGCGCAGCGGGTGGCCTTCCCAATCGTCCGGCAGCATGATGCGGCGCAGGTCGGGGTGGTTCAGGAAGTTGATACCGAAGAGGTCGAAAACCTCGCGCTCGTACCAATTGGCGCCGCGCCAGACGGAGGTGACCGACTCGATGGCCGGGTCGGCGCCGTACACCCGGCATTTCAGGCGCACGCGCTTTTTGTGCTCCACGGAGTGGAGATGGTAGACCACTTCGAAGCGCGGCTCGGCGGGGTAGCGGTCGACCGCCGTCACGGTGCTGAGGCGCACGAATTTCTGGTCGTACTTGAGGAAGCCGCAGATGCTCACGATTTTGCCGGGCGCGATTTCCAGCGTCAATTCGCCGTGGACGAACGCGCCCGCGGCGATGGCATCGGCATCGAACGCCTCCACCGCCGTAGCAATGGCGTCTTGTCGCAAGTTTTCCGGTAGCATTTCGAGTTGTCTACTATTTTCGCTTGGAATCCGCCCCGGACCAATCCAGCGCGCCCTTTTTCCAGATGTAGAAAAAACCGGAAAGGATCAAGATTACAAAAATCAACATTTCGATGAAGCCAGGCATCAACAGTTCCCGATAGACGACTGCCCAGGGATACAAAAAAATGGCTTCGATATCGAAGACGATGAACAGCATCGCCACCAGGTAAAATTTCACGCTGAAACGCTGGCGCGCGTCGCCGGTGGGTACGATACCCGACTCGTAAGGCATATCCTTGACGCGGTTTTTGACGCGTTTACCGAGCAAATACGAGACGGTGATCAGGCCTGCCGCAAGCAACATGGCTACCAATGCCTGTAGCAGGACGGGGAAATACTCCTCTGTGAGGGACGTAGGCATTTGGTTTCGGCAAGTACGGGGCTAAATCTGACTATAATTGTTCGAAAAGAGGGGTGTCAACCAACGTGCCCATGGAGATTGTAGTAAACGGCGAGCCGCGGATGGCCCCGGAGGGCCAGACGATCCTCGAATTGCTGCGCGAATTGGGGCTGGAGCCCACGCGCGTGGCGGTGGAGTTCGACCGGCGGATTGTGAAGCAAGTGGCGTGGACGGAGACGGTTTTGCGTCCGGGGTCGCAGGTGGAGATCGTGCAGTTTGTGGGGGGCGGGTAAGAGCATGCGTACCCGAGACGAGGATCGCACCCGTCTAGACGATAGTTTACCCAGTGTCCAGGCGCCAAACGACAGAACGAGCGAGGCGACCGCCGAGCTTGAGGCGGGAAAAGGCAAACGCAGTGCCAGTGTGGAGGAATTGCTGTCCGAATTGAATTCGGAGGACTGAGGGAGGACGGCCAAAGCCCTGCTACAACAGTTCGGAAAGCCGGGCCGTGCTGTCGACGGTTCCTTCTCGCAACACGATAATGTGCTCCGGCTCGGACGCGAACCATGCGAAGGAGTTCCATGCCAGCTCGGCGATGGTCTTTCGGAAGGCCGGCCGGCCGCGGTCCAAGTATGCCGTCACGAAGGCGATGCTCTCGTCGGCAAAACCGGCCGCCCTGGTGATTTCGAGAAACGCACTCTTGCGATGCGCATTGATGGGTCCATCGCTGGCGACCACTTCCACGAAAATCAGAAGTGGCGTCTTGGGACCCAGGTCGACGAGAAGAATATCGGGCAAATACTGGTCCGCGGGAATCTTGAGGCCGATCGCCAGGGCCAGTGCCTCGTCGCGCTGGACGACCTTGTTCCCACTTTCGCTCAGGAAAATGACACCCGGGTTTTCGAGGAAACGTGCGCAAAACGTCTCCACGACAGCTTTGGCAATGACAGAACTCGGCCCTTGCGCCAGCCTGCGCGTCTCGCCATTGGGAAACGCGAGCATCAAACCGGTAGCGCTTGCGGTGGCGCCCGTTCCAACCAAACGGATGCGGGCCAGGGCACCTGCCGAGAGATTCTCCTTCTGCCAGTTCTTGACGGCGTCTGCCAGAGGTTGATCGATCAAGTCCGGTTGGAAGAGGGCCGCGAAGGCTTCTTTCAGCGAGTACCGAGGTGCGGCCGACGTGGTCGCCAGACCCACCCTGATGGAGGCGGCGCCGATTCGAACCAGACCCTCGCGCAGGGTTTCGTCGCGAATCGGCTCCCTCGTATTAGCGGCATACCAGCGCCCTGGAATATCGCCCGATTTGCGTAACGAAGCAACTGCCCACGCCGCTCGGGACACCTCGTCGGGTTTTTCGGCTTGCGCGTCAGTCATGCGGGTCACCTGATCGGGGCGCAGAAATGCTCGCTCCCCGATGGCGCCGATATAGAGCATCACGTAGATGGTTTTGGCGACAATTTCGCGCGTGCAGTAGCCGCGATTAGCTGTGCCTTCGGGGAAAATTTCGTGGAGACGCCGCTGAATCTCCACCACCGGAACCATTGGCGGCAGAGGCACTGTCACTGAGCCTCCTGGGGAAAGAACAGGCGGTCGCAGGCCTCAGCGATCACCTCGCGAGAAGCGCCGCTCGCTACTAGCTCTGCAAGCAGCCCTAGCGAATCGGGCGGCGGCAAAGGTAACGCTTCGAGTTCGTAAGCCGAGACGGCCACGCTGCCGCTCAGGCAACGGAACGCCCGGTCGACAATCTCCGAGTTCAGGAACGCCGTCAGCACCTTCGGAGTCACTCTCGGGGGACCGTTCCCCGGCCGGATCATGTTCAAGTGATTCTCGATCACCACGGCTCCATGGGTGGCGAGGAATCGTTTGGGCAACTCCGCGGCGATCAGGCGCCGCGTCTGCTCCTTGGCGGTGGTGCGTTGCAGCAGCACACACGGCTTACGCGAAATCAGCCACTCGTCGCCCGCTACGGGCCTGAAATAGGGCTCGTGGTTCTTCTTGTCGGCGCGAAAGACAAATCGTCCGTCCGCGGTGACGCATTCCGCCCAGATCAGCGGCAGAGCCCCTTCCGATTCAGTCCGCGCCAACTGGCTTTTGTGGCGATTCCAGACCAGCGGGCCGGTACTCACTTCATATCCGTAGTCGCTCAACCTGTGTGTCATCCGCTGCAGGGTTTCAATCAGAGGTTGTTGTTCGCGCGAACGTGGAATCAGCCAAGGTCCACGGGGCGGGTGGCTCAGGCTGAAGGTCCCGGCTGGCTCCGCCTCGAACCGGTCATAGCCCGTGGGCGCGATGAAGTGAACGGTACCCTTGGCACCGGATCCGGCCCGTCGATAGGTGGCCAAAAGGGTCTCTTGCAAAGCGTCATCGAAGACACCCTCGCGCAGCGAGACGAAGTCCAAATTCAGCGGAGGCGCTTCCGTGGCCAGCAGGTTTCGCAGCGACTTGAAGTATTCGCCGGCCAGGAAACTGGTGGGGGTAACATAGGCGATCACACCGCCGGGACGCGTCAGGTCTACAGCCAGGTCGGTAAAAAGACCATAGAGATTGGCGTGGCCGTACAGGCTCCGCCGAAAGCGTTCGCGCACTTCCGGGCTGAGCGTCACTCTGCCGTAAGGAGGATTGCCAATCACCAGATCATACGCACCTTCGGTTTTGTCCGTCAGGAGGCTGTTGCAAATCCGCACCAGAGGCGGCAGCCGTTCCCCCGCCTCCCGGCACACGTTCATGACGGCGGATTCCAGAAACACCTGCGACGCCCACGCGGAAAACGGATCGATCTCGAGCCCGGTCACGCGATCGGCGATCATTCTTACCAGTTCGCGGGCTGTCAGATGCCCGTTTTCGGCGACAATCCTGACCGCGACCGGCGCCAGAAAAGCGCCCCCACCGCACGCCGGATCGATGACCCTGCAGGTTTGCCAATCGACACCGGCCAGTGTCGCCATGTGGAGGAGACGGCTCACCAGACCTGGAGGCGTGTAGTAGACACCCAGACGGGAACGGGTCTGGGCCGGAATCATGGCGGTGTACCTGCTACCGATCAAATAGCTCGCGACAATCGGGTCCAGCCGGGCGGCGGCCTCTCCCATTTCCTCGGCTAGGAGCCGGATCCTGCCATCGAGTGCCGTACCCGGGATGGTCCACAGGGTACGCTCCAATGCCCAGGTGTCGCCATACCGGCGTTGAATTGCAATCCAGTACGTTTTGATGACATGAGCACAGAACGAACGGGCTTGGGTCAGCCGCTCTTCGTCGCCGAAGGCCGATGCAAAAGCCCGGGCCTTCGACTTGCCCGACACTATGATCTCCGTGGGGTCCGAGCATTCTGCGGGAAACAGCCACGGCTCCGGCTGGATGTCGCGAACGCAAGCGACCGGCGCCGGAGCACCGGACTTTCCTGAGCGCCGATGGACGATCTGGGAACCGGAGACCGCCGCCTGGAACTGCGCCTCTCTCGAACTTGCCACGGAGATCTTCATCGTCGGTCCCGGTGAACGGCTCTCTCCCCTTCCATCTTACTTATCGGCCAGCGATCGGATACCCGTCTCTGCAGGATCGCAAACGTCGACAAAAAGCGGAAACGGGAACCACCGCACCCTTTCGGGTCGCAAATGGTCCCCGTGACTCAACTATAGTAGTGTTGCTTAATTTCAGCACAAGTAAATCTGA
>CAZARO010000293.1:5133-6583 GCA_964487165.1 uncultured Solibacteraceae bacterium
AGCCGCTCCAAGATTTACCCCGCACCCTTCAAGAGCAGCTCCGCATTCAGCGCTCCGTCGGGCGTTTCTTCGTGCTTGAACATTAGGTAGAGATCGCGCCCCGCGGCGAGCAGTTCCTGCGATCGGGCGCGGATGCCGGCCACGTCTTCGGCGGTATATTCGGGTTTGCGCAGGCGGTAGTAGACGAAATCGGCGGTGATCACCTCGGGCACTTCCAGCCGCTCGCTCTCCGCCACGCACAGCGACACGTTGCGGCGCCGCAGTTCGTCGTAGACCGGCTCCGCCAGCCACGATGCGTGGCGGAATTCGAAGGCATAGCGCAGGTCGGCGGGCAGCAGTTCCAAATAATCGTGCAGCAGCGCCACATCGCACTTCAGCGCCGGCGGCAACTGGAACAGGATCGGCCCCAGCCGCCGCGCGCTGCGCAGCGGGTCGATCATTTTCAGAAACAGCTCGGTGGCTTGCGCCGCGTTCTTGAGCCGCAGAATATGGGTGATCCGCTGGTTGGCCTTCACCGCGAAGACAAAGCCGGCCGGCGTGGCTTCCACCCAGTTCTGCAAGGTGGAGGCCGAGGGCAGACGGCGGAACGTGTAGTTGATCTCCACACAGTTGAGCCGTTCGGCGTAGTGTTTCAGGAATAGCTTGGCCGGCAGCTTGGCCGGATAGAAGCCCGGCTTCCAGGCCGGATATGCAAAACCGGAAGTTCCGGCAAATAACGTCGCCATGGCTTATCATTATCTCTGGTCGGAGATCCTCCGATCTCTGGCCGGAGAATTTCATGCTGGTGCATATCATCGTCGGTTGGCTGGTGAGCGCGTTTGCGCTATGGCTGGTAGCGCAGATGGTCCCCGGAATCGAAGTGCGCGACTTCGGTGCGGCTCTCCTCGCCACCATCGTCATCGCCATTGTGAACGCCGTGGTCGGACCGGTTCTGCGATTCCTGGCCTGGCCCCTCACGCTTCTGACCCTGGGCCTTTTTAAACTGGTGATCAACGCCCTTCTGCTCAAACTGGCGTCGCTGTTCGCCCCCGGCTTCCGCGTGCGCGGATTCCTGGACGCCATCCTGGGCGCCCTGCTGCTGACCATTCTCGACTACGTGCTTCACCGGCTGGTGTTCTAGTGCTCACGCCATCCACTCCCCCGGAACTGGCGCAGGCCCTGCAGGAGGCCGCCGCTCACAAGCGCACCATCGCACTCCAGGGCAACTCGAGCAAGCGCCTGATGGCCGGCCCCTGCGAACCGGCCGACGTGGAGATCTCGACCTCCGCGCTCCGCCGCGTGCTGCAATACGAGCCCCGCGACCTCACCGTCAGCGTGGAAGCCGGCCTGCGCTGGTGCAACTTCACCCGCCTGACCGCCGAGAAGGGCCAGATGGTCCCGCTCGACCCGCCGTTTGCCGCTGGCGCCACCGTGGGCGGGGTGGTGGCCGCCAATTCCAGCGGACCGCGCC
>CAZARO010000294.1:0-1204 GCA_964487165.1 uncultured Solibacteraceae bacterium
AGGGCGTCCCGCGCGGACCAGGGGGTCCGCCCCACAATTAACGCAGAATCTCAGCGTTCCGGCAATGTAAGTGACATTGGGATGGCATCCTGCGTGACCGAGAGGGCACCCCTGCCAATCCGCCTCTTTCGGGCCCATAGGTGCATCGGAAGGCCGAGTGCCACTCGGCCGCAGGATGCCATCGTGCCCCACTATAGCTCGAACGATTCGCCCAGGTAGATGCGCTTCACTTCCGGGTCGCGGGCCAGCGCCTCGGGACTGCCGGCGCGAAAAATCCGCCCGTTATCGATGATGTAGGCGCGGTCCGTCACGGAGAGCGTTTCGCGAACGTTGTGGTCGGTCACCAGAATGCCGATGCCGGAGCGCTTCAGGTCGAAAATAATGCGCTGCAGTTCCAGCACCTGTATGGGATCGATGCCCGAGAACGGCTCGTCGAGCAGCAGGAAGCTGGGGCTGATCACCAGGGAACGGGCGATCTCCACGCGGCGCCGCTCGCCGCCGGAAAGCATGTAACCCTGGCTGCGGCGCACCTTGTCGAGGCCGAGCTGGTCGAGCAGGCGCTCCAGGTTCTCGCGCCGCTCGCGCGCGGGAATGGAGAGCGTCTCCAGGATGGCCATGAGATTTTCTTCCACCGTGAGCTTGCGGAAGACCGAAGCTTCCTGCGGAAGATAGCTGATCCCGCGGCGCGCGCGCTGGTACATGGGCAGGTTGGTGATGTCCTGCCCGTCCACCGAAATGCGTCCGGAATCGGGGCTGATGAGCCCTACAATCATGTAAAACGAAGTAGTTTTGCCGGCGCCGTTGGGGCCCAGCAGGCCCACCACTTCGCCCTGCTGCACGTGTACCGTGACATCGTCCACCACGCGGCGGCCGCGATAGGTCTTGGAGATCTCGTGGGTTTCCAGGGTTTTCATTTCTTCTTCTTGGGAGGGATGCGGTCCCTGGCCGCGCCGCTGGTCGCGAGGTTCCCATCGTTCACCAGGTAGGTCAATTCGCGCCCCGTCACCACGGTTCGCAGGCCGCTTACGGTGCGGACCAGTTGCGGCGCTCCGCCGTTGAGAATCACCTTCTGGTCGGCGGTGTAATATTCCATGTGCTCGGAGATGCCGTTATAGGTATTGTCCCGCCGCGCTCCGGTGATCTCCACGGCGCCATCGGCGAAGGCCTTTTCGAGCTGCGAATCGGCCTTGGAATCGGCCAGCCA
>CAZARO010000294.1:1304-6576 GCA_964487165.1 uncultured Solibacteraceae bacterium
CGCCATCGGCGAAGGCCTTTTCGAGCTGCGAATCGGCCTTGGAATCGGCCAGCCACGCGTGCAACTGCTTGGACTTCAAGTGCAGCTCCGGCCGTTCCAGCCTGACGCCGCCGGAGTATAGCGCCAGACGGTCCTGGTCGGTGTAGACCAGGTGTGAAGCATACACTTTCGTCAGCACGGGCGCGGCGGATTTCTTCTTCGAGTCTTCCTTGGGCTGCTCCCACGCTTCGGTCACCACATTGCCGTCGGCCACGATGCTGTGTTTGTCGCGGTCGATCTCGACCGTGTCGGCGGTGATGCGGTTGGCGCCCTGCCAGACCCGCGCATTCCCCTCGTAACGAGTGCGGTGGCTGCCGGCGCGGTTGCTCGATTCCATCTTGCGCGCCTGCGCGTTCATCGGAGCATCGCCGGAGAGCATGCTGGAGTCGCTTTTCTGGTCCTTATCGGGCATGCGGTTGGAAATGACATTGCCTTCGGCCAGAAAATCGTCGGTGCGCTCATCCAGCCGGATATGGTCGGCTGTGGTGGCGCCGGTGGCGTCGGAAACGGCCGCCTCGCCGTCGAGCGTCATCACGTTCTGCTTCTGGTCGAACGTCGCCTTCTTGGCGTGAGCTTTGCGATCGCCTTCCTGATAGGAAAAATCACCGGTCTGCTCCATGGAGGACAACTGGTTGGTCTGCGGCTCAAAGCGCGCCGCCAGCTCCTTGCTGGAAGTGGTGGAGGCGGCGCGATTGTGTTTCTTTTCCTCCACGTTGGGGTCGGTGGTAGTGGTGATGTTGCTGGAGCGGAAGCTTTCGATGTGGTTCTGCGCGGCGTACGCGATCAGCATCTCGTCGCCCTGCAAGGTGCGATGGTGCGAGGCCGGCTGGTTGGGCAGAAATTCCAGCGTGCCCGAGGGGTGCGCCGCCACCGTCTGGATGTCGCGGCCTCCGGGACGCATCTTCATGTCGATGTTCTCCGCGCGCAGCACGTGCGTATCGGCGGGAGTCTTGCCGGGCGCGGCGAGCGGCCGCGATGTCAGCACGGCATTGCCGGTGCAGACCGCATGGTTGAGCTGGCTCTCCTTGTTGTGCTGATCGAAGTACATCTCCACGTGGTTGGCGGTCACCTGCGTCTCTGAGGTCTCGGCCGTGGAGGTCATGGCCGCGTTGCCCTCCACCACGATCCTCTCGATCACGTGGTCGTCGTTGTAAAACACCCACGCGCGGTCGGCCGAGTAGATCAATTTGCGGCCCGGGGTGTTATCGCTGCCGTGGGCGTGCTGGGCATCGATCTCGCGCACGAATTTATGACCCGCCCCGTCGTCGCGCAGCCGTATGGTGGGGGTATCGCCTTCGAAGACCAGCTCGTCGCGCGTCATGCGTCCGGTGGGGATGAGGTCGATCTCCCCGGCGGTCTCCAGGTATTGCAGGCTGGGAGCCTCGATGTGCAGCGGTTTGGCGTTGGGCGTAGCCGCCTTCCAATCCACCACCACATCTTTCTTCATGAGCAGCGTCTTGGTGGGGGGATCGTAGGTGGCGCCGTTGGATTCCCCCTGGCCGTTCTTGAAATCGAAGGTGCAGTGGCCGTCGCTTTCGGCGTGTCCGGAATTGGTGTCGAAGGCAGCGCCGGCACAATTGATGGCGATCAGGTTCGGCGGAGCTTCACCCTCGGCCGGTTCGCCCAGCGTGATATGCACCTCGCCATCCGCCTTGAGGCGGTCCTCGGAATCGAAATAAGTAGCGGCGTCGCTCTGCACCAGGTCGAACTTGGTGTCGCATTTGGCGCCGGATTTATGAAAAATGTGCAGCTCCACGCCGCTCAGTTCGCTGTGCGAGGAGTCCGACGCCTGCCGCATGTCGTGCGCCGAGATCTCGTAGTTTTTGCAGCCGGTCTTCTGGTCCTTGGCAGTCCACGTGCCACCATGGGTGGTGGAGCTGACGTCGTCCGGAAGCGGGGCCGGCGCCGCCAGGGCGTTCCGCTCGTTAAGTTTCTTCTGCTGCCGGTAGCTGACGCCAACACCATAAATGATGGCGGCGATCGCCACCAGCAGGAGCCAGCGCGTACCTCGCATGCGATTAATTCCACTATAGCGCGGTATAGTGACAGACGAGCGAACGCCATGCACCCGGAGCCCATCCAGCTTTTCGTCACCGGCGGAACATTCGACAAAGAATACAACGAATTGACCGGCGCGCTGTATTTCCAGACCACCCACATCGCCGACATGCTCCGGCTGGGCCGCTGCCGCCTGGATGTGAGCGTCGATACACTCATGATGATCGATAGCCTGGAGATGACCGATAGCGACCGGCAATTGATTCTGGAGCGGTGCGCGGCCGCCGCGGCGAAACGCATTGTCATCACTCACGGGACCGACTCCATGGAGCAGACCGCCGCCGTGCTGGGGCGCGGAATCCAGGGGAAAACCGTGGTCCTGACCGGCGCCATGGTGCCGTACCAGTTCGGCAGTTCCGATGGGATGTTCAATCTGGGAACGGCGCTGGCGTTTGTGCAGGCTCTCGAGCCGGGGGTCTACGTGGCGATGAACGGGCAGTGCTTCCCATGGCATTCGGTGCGCAAGAATCGCGAGCTGGGGATTTTCGAGTCCCGCTTGTAGCAGTCTTCTGATTATCCGGTTGCTTCAGCAAGCCACCATATATTGCGGTCAGCCACGGCGGGCGGGTGCCTGTGCCTTCGCCGCGCCCGGTGGCTGCGCACACCGGATGCGCCGAGTGCCCTTGTCCGGGGCCGACTTCGGGCGTGGAGGGCGCACAGACCCGCCAATGGGGCCTCTGTCGCGGCCCTTTTCAGATCTCGCAAGCGCGGGCCTCGCAACAAACACTACAGGTTGGGGGCAGCTGAAGCAGCCGGATAATCAGAAGCAGTCTAGCCCGACTCTCGCCGGTTTGAGGGGGCAGCGCACCGGTGGCGAGGGCCGCGGGGGCCAACATTCGGAACGAAGCGCACCTGGCCACAGGGCGGTCCGCGCCCGCGCGGCGACCAACCCTCAAACGCCCTTCCCCGCCCCGGCCCTTGAGATGCGAGGTGCAATGCGTTATCCGTAAGGGGTCACAGGAGGAAGCATGCAGCTTCGCAGAGCGGCCGGATGGATGTTGGCAACCCTGAGCGTCCAGGCCGCGGCATTAGCGCAGATCCGTTACGTGCAGCAGAAAACCGCCGATGGCATACTGGAAGGCGTTGTCAGCGCCGATGGAAAGGTGCGCACCTTTAAGGGCATCCCGTTCGCTGCCCCTCCTGTGGGCCCGCTACGGTGGATGGCCCCGCAGCCGCCGGCGCCGTGGAGCGGCGTCCGCAAGGCCAGCGAGTATGGCGCGCGCTGCATGCAGGGCGGCATCTATTCCGACATGATCTTCCACGACGCCGGTCCGAGCGAAGATTGCCTCTACCTGAATCTGTGGATGCCGGCTAACCCCTCCACGGCGAAGCTGCCGGTGATGGTCTGGATTTACGGCGGCGGGTTTCAAGCCGGCGCTACATCGGAGCCGCGCCAGGACGGCGGTAACCTGTCCAAAAGGGGCGTGGTGGTGGTCAGCATGAACTACCGGCTGGGGATCTTCGGATTCTTCTCGCACCCCGAGCTGGCCAAAGAATCGGGCCACTGGTCTTCGGGCAATTATGGCCTGCTCGATCAGCTGGCGGCGCTCCAGTGGGTCAGGAAGAATATCGCCACGTTCGGCGGCGACCCCGATAACGTCACCATCTTCGGCGAATCGGCGGGATCGTTTTCGGTGAGCGCGCTGATGGCCTCGCCGCTGGCCAAGGGGCTATTCCAGCGCGCCATCGGGGAAAGCGGGGCGTACTTTTCGAGCACTACCCTGCCCCTGAAACCACGCGCCGAAACGGAGAAAGCCGATGTCGCGTTTGGCAAATCGGCGTTCGGAACCGGCTCGCTGCGGGAACTGCGTGCGAAGTCCGCGAACGACATTTTGCAGGCTGCTCTGAAGGAAGACGAGATTCGTTTCGCCCCCAATATCGACGGCTATTTCCTGCCGGAGGATGTTCGCGCGATCTTTGCTGCGGGGAAACAGTCGGCGGTGCCGCTGCTGGCGGGATGGAACCGGGATGAATCCAACGCCGGCTCGATTCTAAAAAAAGACGCACCTACCGCGGCCAACTTCCTCACCCATCTGCAATCGCTCTACGGCGCCCATGCCGCGGAGGTCGCCAGGCTTTACGCCGGCGAGACCGAGGCTGAAGTGAAACGGGCGGCGCAGGATCTAGCGGGCGACCGCTTCATCGGCTTTGGGACGTGGAGATGGCTGGAGATGACCGCCGGGACGGGGAATGTCCCGGTCTACCGCTACGAGTTCGACCAGACTCTGCCGCTCGAGCCCGCCGCTCCCGCGGACGCCGAAGCGGCGGCTCCGCATGCCTCGGAGATCGAGTTTGTATTTCAGGTGCTTTCTTCGCGCAAGCTTCCCTGGCGTCCCGAAGACCGCAAGGTATCGGAACTAATGGGCACTTACTGGACTAACTTCGCCAAGACGGGCGACCCCAATGGCGAGGGCGTGCCGCACTGGCCGCTTTATACCGCCAAGGACGGTTACCCGGTGATGCACCTGACCGCCGACCCGCATGCCGCACCGGATGCGCACCGCGACCGCTATGTGTTACTCGATAGCCTGAAGTAACGCCTGTTTCGAAGAGGAGGCCAGAGCCTATGCCGGCCGTCAAGGAACTCCCCGCCAACGCTTACACGCCGCTCCCGCCCGACGAGGCATATCAGCCGGTGGTGCCGCCCTCCGCCAATATTCCCGAACTAACCGCGCGCTCGGTTGGCTGGGGAATATTTTTGTGCGTGATCTTCACCATCGCTTCGGCCTATTCCGGCCTCAAGGTGGGGCAGGTAATGGAGGCGGCGATTCCCATTTCCATTCTGGCGATCGGCCTGGCGCGGGTGTACAAGCGGCGCTCCACCCTGCTCGAAAATGTCATCATCACCGGCATCGGCGGAGTGGCCGGAGGCGTGGTGGCGGGCGCCATATTTACCCTGCCGGCGCTCTATATCCTCAAGTTGCAGCCGCACCCCGCGGTGACCATTTTCATCTGCCTCGCGGGTGGATGCCTGGGCGTGCTCTTCCTGATTCCGCTGCGCCGCTATTTCGTGCGCGAAATGCATGGGCGATTTCCCTTCCCCGAAGCCACAGCCATCACGGAAGTTCTGGTGACCGGCGAAAAAGGAGGCTCGCAGGCGCGCCTGCTGCTGGAAGCAACGGCCATCGCCGGCGTCTACGATTTCTTCGTCACCACCTTTCACGTCTGGAAAGAG
>CAZARO010000295.1:0-6561 GCA_964487165.1 uncultured Solibacteraceae bacterium
CGTTCGCTGATGGCGCATCTGCGCAAGTACCCGCATGTCACCGCCGCGGCGCCCGCGCTGTATAGCCCGGTGCTGATCGCCGGCGCCGTGAATTCCAAAGCCGGAGAGCTCAAAGGCATCGATGTGGACGCGGAGCTGGCCATCAGCGCCATTCTGCGCAACTTGAAGGAAGGCTCGCTCGACCGCCTGCGCGATCCCAATGCCAACCCTCCCGGAATCATTCTCGGAAAGCAGTTGGTGGACGACACCGGAATCCGCGTCAACAACCGCATCCGGGTGCTCGCTCCCGAAGGCGGCGATATCAACCCGATGTTCGCAGGACCTGTACCCACCGCCCGTCCCTTCAAGGTGACCGGGGTGTTCCAGAGCGGCTTCTACGAAATCGACGATGGTTACGCATACACCTCCATCGCCGCGGTGCAGAAGATGCTGGGCACGGAAGACGAAGTCAACGCCATCGAGCTCAAAGTGGACGACCTCAACCGCGCGCCCGAAATCGCCGAGGAATTGGGCAAGGTGCTCGGCCCGCATCTAACCGCCACTTCCTGGCAGGAACAGAACCGCCGCCTGTTCGACGCTATGCGCGGTGAGGAAGTCGTGACCGTCATCATCATCGGGCTCATCGAACTGGTGGCCGCGCTCAATATTCTGATCGTGCTGGTGATGATGGTGATGGAAAAGTACCGCGACATCGCCATCCTGATGTCGATGGGCGCGCGCAGGCAGCAGATCCGCGCGATTTTCATGCTGCAGGGCGTGCTCATCGGAGTGGTGGGCAGCGTCATCGGGCTGGCGCTGGGCTACACGTTGTGCTATTTCGCTGAAAAGTACAAGTGGATTCGCATCGACGAATCGGTCTACGCGTTCTCCTACGTGCCCTTCGAGACGCACTGGGGCCACGCCATCTGGATCGCCGCCGCGGCTATTCTGATTAGCTTTCTGGCCACGCTTTACCCCGCCCGCAATGCCACGCGCATCGCCCCGGCGGAAGTTCTAAGGTACGAGTAGGACAAGGTCGAAAACGTTTGGCCATTTGCTGCCTAACTAGCGGGTTGAAGCCCACCCCACCTTGGTGGCGCGGGCTTCAGCCAGGCTTCAGCCCGCGAAAGGACGCCTTTCAGGCGGCCCAGCCGGAAGTAGCAACCAGATTGAGCACAAGACCGGAAACAAACTCCTTGCCCGATGGGCGCGCACCGCAGGTGGCTATGGGCGGACCGCCTGAAGAACTCCCGTGATCACGAACGGCACCGCCGGTAGGGTGCCCAGCGCAATGCGCTGCCGGGCGCCGGCCGGCTTGCCATTGGCGGCAGGTGGCGTTCGTTCTCCGGAGATTTCGATGATCAGATTGCCGCGCTGCCCCGGTTTGGCTTTCGCGGGATCGCATCGCAGCACGATCTCGGCACCGCCGGAAACGGGGATGGTCTCCTCGATGGCGACCCCTTCCGGCGGATCGTTTAACTCGTAGCGCAAGTTTTCGATCCGGCTGTTCGGCGGGAGATCCACCACAGTCCGCAGACGAGCCGTATTCCCGGCCGCTATTTTCAGGGTATCCGCGCCAACCACGCGGGCGGGCGTGCGAAATAGCGCGCCGCGGCGGACGGCCAGCTGCAGCTCGCTTTCGGGAACGAGGTGCCGGTAAAAGAACGCCTGCATCATATCCTCGGCCGCCACCGCCTGCCGCGTCACTTCTTTGCCGTCGATAGTAGCACTGCCTTCGAGCACCAGCTTGAGTGGCTCATGCTGGGCCGGCGGCGGCGCGGTGAGAGTGACGCCCACCTGATCGACGCCTGCCGGAATCACGGCGCCGGCCAGCGCTAACCCGCGCGGCGCGGCTTTGAGCGAAAGCGCGATGGGCCCCGAGAATCCATCCCGACGTATGGCGTGTACCGCCAGAGGAACGCTCGCGTTGACCGTGGCATTAATGCCTGAGGGCGTGACGCGCAGCTCGAAATCCGGCCGCGGCGCGCCGATCCGCAGCCGGTAGGCGTATTCCGGCCCGCCATTTTGCTGCGCATCGCCGATATAGAGCAGGTAGCTTCCGTTCGCGGGCAGGGTCGCCATCAGGTACGAATCGGCGTGATGCGTCTCCAGGCCCGCGCCTTCGTCCGGCGCATCGTCATTGAATGCCAGCTGCGCGCCGCGGGCATCCGTCAGACGCAGCACCGAATCGAGCGGCGACTCCAGCCGGCGCGCGTAGACCTCGGCCACAATTTGTTGGCCGGCGCGGCCGTCGAAATGAACCACGTCCCACTCGCCCGGCCGGCCGATGCGGCCGTTCACGATTACCGGCAGCTTGACGCGCTTAGCGGTGGGTGCAATTTCCGGCAACTCCTCCACCTGAAACGGCTGGCCCGCCACCTCATAGACTCCGGGAGCTTTCCCTTTGGCGTCGAACGTCGCGCGCTTCGCCGTCAGATTCCACCCGCTCAGCTCGACCGTGGTGCGCTTACCGGTCGGCCCGCCTAGCGGGAAAATGCCGGTGACGAAGGGGAGTTCGCCGATACGGATGCGATACACGAAATCCTCCCGCCCGCGAGACAGCGCATCTTTGATTTCGACGATGTATTCGCCATTCTTGGGCACAACGTAGTGCAGCACCGGATCGGGATGGAAGCGGAAATCGTCGTTGTAGGCCACTTCTTTGCCGGCGTTGTCATAGAGGGTGAGCACCGCTTGAAACCAGCCGGGGACCGCGTCTGCGAGGTAAGGAATCAGCTCGCGCGCGTCGGCGGCAATCACCAGGCTCTGGCCCTCGCGCGCCTGGAAGCGATAGCGATCGGCCTCGCCGGGCGTGAACGGCTGTCCCGGGCGCGAACCCTGCGGCTTGGCGAGGCGCGGCTTGATCCGCCCATTCACCATCGCCGGCAGCGTGATGGCCATATCGGTGGGCGGCTGGCTGATTTGCAGTTGGTTGATGGTACGCGCGTTGCCCGGTGGTTCGGTGACCACGATGCTTTCCTTCTCGAGAAACTCCGGCAACTCCGCCACGCAGAAAATCAACGGATTGGATAACCCCTGCGGCGACGAGACGCGCAACTCTCGCTGGCCTGACGCGGCGGCGGGAGATATGGTCACCCGCAGTTTCAGAGTTTCCGAAAGAACCGGGCTCGCCAGCCGGTTGGTGTCCCAGGTGACCAGCTTGAGCCGGATGGCCTTCATTTCCGACCACACATCGGCGCTCATAGGCTGCTTCTGGAGTTCCTGCATCCGGTCTCGCAAAGAGGCGGCTTCGTTACCGTTCATCGGCCTTGCGTGGTCTACCACCGCCGCATCGATCCCCCCGCCCGAAATGGAAACGTCCGCCACGTTTTGCAGAAACTGCCCGCCCACCGTGACTTCGACGGTAGTTCCCCGCTGCCCGCCCGCCGGCAGCACATAGGCGGCGTGGGGCGCGTTCTGAGCGCGCAGGGCAAATACCAGGAACGAAGCCAAAAGGAGCCGGCGAAGCGTCATCTCACACGATCTCCTTCAAACGTCCCGCCGAAGCCGGCATCACCGGAATGTCCAGGCCTTCCGGGTTCGGCAGCCTGCTATCCGGGTCGATCCCCAGGAGTTGATAGATGGTGCCGATTATGTCGGCGGGATACACCGGACGGTCGCGCACCTGTTCGCCGCGCGCGTCGGTCGACCCCACCACGTGACCGCCCCGGAATCCGCCGCCGCCTACCAGAGCGCAGAAGCAATCGCCCCAGTGATTCCGGCCACCATTCCACGGTGCTTCCCACTGCACCTTGGGAGTGCGGCCGAATTCGCCGCTCCACCAGACGATGGTGGTCGCAAGCAGGCCGCGTTCCGCCAGATCCGCGAACAAAGCGGCCATTCCTTTATCCATTTGCGGCAGCTTCTGGCGCATGGTCTGGAAATTCTGGCGGTGCGTGTCCCACCCCTGATAGTTGATGGTGACGTAAGGGACGCCGCGCTCCACCAACCGGCGCGCTGCCAGGCAGGATTGGCCGAAGGTGTTGCGGCCGTAGCGGTCGCGCATCTGGTCGGTCTCCTGCGACAGATCGAAAACCTTGCCCGCGTCGCCCAGAATCAGCTCGTAGGCCTGCTGTTCGGCTCGGTCGAAATCGCTCCAAGCGGTATCCTGGCGCGCCTTTTCGAGAGTGTTGAGTTGGTGGAGCAACTGCCGCCGGTCCTGCTGGCGTTTATCGGAGATGCCCTGCGCCACCACGCCTTCCACGGCGAATCGCGCCTGCGCCGGATCGCCGCCGGTGGCGAAAGGACGATAGCGCTCGCTCAAAAAGCCGTTCTCGGCGAATCGCCCCTGGGGCTGCGTCAGCACGATGTAGGGGGGAATCAGGCCACCCGCGGCTGCGCCCTTCCCCTGGAGGAGCGAGACCACCGCACCGGCGCACGGATACACCAGCCGGTCGCCGGGCTTGCGCCCGGTCTGTACCGCGTAGGAGGCCGTTTCATGCGCGAATAGCCCATGCGTCATGCTGCGGATGAGCGAGTATTTATCCGCCTGCTGCGCCAACAGGGGAAGCAGTTCGTTGATCTGGATGCCGTCCACGTTGGTCGGGATCGGCTTGTCGAATGGGCCGCAATAATCGTACCCGGCGGCCGGTTTGGGATCGAACGTGTCGAGGTGCGCCGGTCCGCCCCACATCCAGATCTGGATGACCGCCTTGGCTCTCGCTGGCTGCGTGCCGGCGCGCAAGGTGGTGGCGAGTCCGGCCGCGCCCATCAGGCGCAGCAGGTCGCGCCGCGAAAACTCTAGAGCGTGTCTCATATTCGCCTCAATGCCGATAGAGAAACTCCGCGCTGTTGATCAGCGCCCACGTCAGGTCAACCACCGCCGGCCATTTATTGCCTCCAGCCGCCTGGAAATACGCCGCCACGGTCTTCAGTTCGTCGTCGGTGGGATAACGGGAGAGCACCGTGAGGTAAAGCCGGTCGATTGGGTCGCGGGGCCTCGCGCCCGGCTGCGCCAGGGTCCGCAACCTGGCGCTCTGCTGGATCTTGAGCTGGATATGGCTGGAATTCAGCAGGTGGAGGCGCTGTTCGGCAGTGGGCTGGTTGTTGCGCTCCGCGGCCAGGCCGGTATCGCGCGGCGGACGTCCGAAAAGATCGAGAAACGCGCTCGAAATGCTGCCATCGGCGATTCCGATGGAGCGTTGGTGCTCCGGCAGGAAAGTGAACGGCTCGGGAATGAGGCTCTCATACTCCTCGTCCGTGCCGGTGATCTGACAGATGGCGTCGATGAGCACTTCCGCATCGAGCCGCCGCTTGGGATACCAGGCGAACTGCGCCGCGGCGGCGCGCGGTGAACCATCGGGCGCGAGGGAAGACATCTGGTAGACCTGCGAATTCAGAATCAGGCGATAGATCTGCTTCAGGTCATAACGGCCGGCCACGAATTCCTGTTCCAGCCAGGCCAGCAGTTCGGGATTCGAGGGCGGATTGTCCGGCCGGATATCGTCGGGTTCATGGATGATTCCGCGGCCCATCAGCCAATACCAGATGCGATTGACCATATTCCGCGCAAACCAGGGATTCCCGGGCGCCACCAGCCAATCGGCGAAAAGCACGCGCGGATCCTTGCCAGGAGCCAGGCGCGCCGGTTTGCCGCCGGGAAAAACCAACGCGGCTGGGGGCCTTTTGGCGAAATCGAAATAGACTATCTCTTCTTTCCATTCGCTGGTGGACTTGTAGCCCACCTGTGAGAAAAAGGCGGCCATTCCGCCGATCCATTCGCCCGTGCGCGCCCCCATGAACGTGAGCGCCACGGCTTGCGCCAGGCCCGGCGGTTCCTTGCTGCGGACAGCACGGTAAAAATTGACCTCCGGCACGCGGAAATTGCTCCCGTTCGACACCAGGATGCGGCGCGCAAACTCGTTATACGGCATGTTTTGTCGGATCGCGGTGTGAATCCACTTGTAATACGCCTGCACCGCGTTGGGCCAGAGATCGATCGGGAATTCGGACTTGATGCGCAGGAGTTCGCTCCAGCGCATGGACCAGTAATCGGCAAACTCGTCGCGTGCCAGCAGGCGGTCGATCAGGCCACTGCGCTTGGCGGGGTCCGGATCGGCCAGAAATTGCGATGCCTCTTCGGCGGTTGGCAGGGTACCGATGACATCCAGGCAGGCGCGCCGCAGGAAAACCTCGTCCGAGCAGGAATATGCGGGCGGGATCGCGGCCTGACGCCAGCTTGCAACGATGATTTCATCGATTTTGCCTTGAATCGCCGGGGTCCGGGCGATTTCAAAGGGAAAAACAGGTTTTAGAACCCTAATATCCATTTCTACTGCAGGTAATAACCCGGCCCCTCTAGAAAAGACTCGGATGATCCTCGGATGGCATCCCAATCTCACTTACATTCCAGGAATGGTGGGATTCTACGTTAATTGTGGCGCGGACCCCCGAGGGCGTCCGCCCCACTACTTATGCAGATGCTCGCTCATAGGGAATGTAAGTGACATTGGGATGGCATCCCGCGGCCCGGAGCATGCCCCGGTAATCGGCCCTACTGATTCAGCGTGAAATTGACCACGATGCTGGTCTTCACCTGCACTGGACTGCCGTTCAGCAGGGTCGGCTTGTACACCCACTGCT
>CAZARO010000296.1:0-3186 GCA_964487165.1 uncultured Solibacteraceae bacterium
CGGGCTGAAGCCTGGCTGAAGCCCGCGCCACCGGTGGGGTGGGCTTCAGCCCGCCAGGATTGGCTGCCCTACCGCGTCATCGCGTACACGATGTAGTTTACGCCCAGCCGGATGGCCAGATCCGCGAAGGGCGCGGGGTAGCCGGCGTAGTCGGCGTACTCCCAGGCGTCGCCGATGTCGGAGTTGTAGGAGATGGCGATCATGACTCGGCCCTGGTCGTCATAAATGCCGCGCCAGTGAGCGCCCTTGCCGTCGTCGGGGCCGGTGGGATATTGCGGCCGCTTGTATCCCATGCGGACGTGGGCCTCGCCCGGAATCTGGATGCGATCCTTGAGGTCGTAGACCGTGTGGAAGATGGGGTCGTCATCGGGGATTTCGCGGATTTCGCGGTCCGGAAAGGCGCGCTTGATCACTTTCTCGAAGACGTCCCACTCGAAGGCGCCATGGAAATCGTCGGCCATGAAAAATCCGCCGCGCAGCAGATATTCGCGCAGCGCCTTGCCCTGCGCGTCCGTGAGGCCCCATTCGCCCACCTGCACGGCATATAGCCACGGCCAATCGAATTGGTCGCCTTCGTCCAGATTGACGCACTGCTCGACTGAGCGCGTGTGTACCCGCGTCAGGCGGCGGACGGCGAGCGAAAAATGGCGGTCGGCGGGAGGAAAGTCCTGCGACCAGTCGGAGATTCCGGTGTGCCAGTCAAGATCGCGGCCATAGTAGCCGTTGATGCCGCCCTCGCCGGGTGGATACATCAGGCGCGCGAAGGCGAACTCCGTCCGTTCCTGGTAATCGGGAGGCAGGGGAATCTCGCCAATGCGATGTTCGATGCCGTCGAATTCACGGAATGGGCGCTGAAAGGCGAACAACACGCCGGCTACGGCCAGGCCGCACGCCAGCATCGCAGGTGCCTTCCGGATCTTCATCCCTCCGCCTATCCCGAGAATATCACGGGCGGAGGCTACGGCTTGCGTTTCACCAGATCCTTGGAGATCTTGTCGCCGGCGCTCAGTTCGAGGGTTTCCGGCGCGTAGTCGTCGAGGTCCGCGCTCTGCAATACGAACTGTATGTCGGCGTCCTCGACTACCGCCAGCTTGTACTTGCCGGGCGGAGTACGAAATTTGTACGCACCGGTAGTATCCGAGCGCGCGAAGCGAACGTTGGACGTGTCTTCCGCTGGCTGCAGAATCAACTGCGCACCGGACACCGGTCCGTTGGCATCGCTCACCGTGCCGGAGATTTCGCAAAAGTTGGAACTCAAGGTGACGGTCAGCGGCCCGGGCGAACCGTTGCGCGCGTCCAGGATGTCGCCATCCACTTCGGTGTCTCCCGTGCGCAGCGATTTCACGAAGCCCGACACGCCCTGCACGTCCACGCGGTACCGCGCGGGCTGCACTTTGGAGAGCGTAAACGAATCGTCGGCGTCAGCCCGCGCGTTGGCGCCGCCGATGAATTGTCTTTGGAGCGGCATCAACTGGACGATGCGCGGTTGCGGTGGCGGCGTGGGCCCGGGTGTTCCGTCCGGCCGCTTAGGAGGTTGCGGGGCCTCGCGCGCCTGCTCGTCATCGAAACGCAACTGGCCGGCGATGTCGAATGGCGGAGCCATGCGCAGCTCGAGGTGCTCCAGGTTCGCGGAAGCGACCTCGATATCGACTGGCGCGGACATGAGCTGTGTCTGTCCCCAGTGCATCGCCTGCAGCGTGTATTTGCCGGGGTCGAGCCGCCAAATTTGGAACGTGCCGTCGGGCTTGACGCCCGCGTTCTGTCCGAAGGGCTGCATCATGATCGTCACGTCTTTCGTCCCGGGTGGAATGCCATCCACCTTGCCGCTCACCAGCACGATGGGCACCTGCACCAGTTTGATATCGACCCCGCTCACATCCGCGCCCGCTTTCACCTCCAGCCGTTGAGCGGTCTTCGCGTCCAGCGATGCGGGGTAGTAAGTGGCGGCGTCCTGTAGCTCGGTGCTGCCATCGGCGCGAATCTCGGGCGGGAACGGAAGCTTCTGCGGCGTCGCCTTGACACGATACTTTCCGGGGCGCAATCCGCCGATGCGAAACCGCCCTTTGTCGTCGGTGATCGCATCGCCGGAATTGTCATTTCCGATCTCCGCCCACACATTGACGTCCTGTACCGGCTCGCCCGCTGCGTTCACCACGCGGCCGGTAATGGCGCCGGTGGGGGTGAGCGTGAGTTTGACGTTCTCCTTGTGCGTGCCGGCGGTGAAATTGAGAGTATTCCCCATTCCGTTGGAGGCCGCTACGAATCCCACGCGTTCCGCGTTCAGGTTGCATGGCGCCGCCGCCGAAGCCGTGAGCGAATATTCACCTTTTTCGTTGGTCAGGGCGCCGTACACCTGCTGGTTGTCGCGCGACCAGCATTGCAGGGTGACGTGGGCCCGCAGAACCGGCTCGCCGGTCACCGAGTTGGTAACCGTGCCGGCCACGCTGGAAGGCTCGGGCGCGGATTGCGCCGCCACCGCGCCGGCGGCTGCCAGTATCGCCAAAGCTCGCCTCAGCATATTACCGCGGCTCCTTCTTCTCCGGTATTTCGGTCAACAGCGGAATGTCTTTGGAAATGGTGTCGCCCTCTTTGACTTCGATCTCTTCGCCGGCGTCGAGGATTCCCTCCATGTCCTGCGTCATCTCCGCGACATCGAGGGCAACCAGCCGGTATTTGCCGGGGCGCAGGCCTTTGAAGCTGAACTTGCCGTCGCTGGTTCTCACCGCGTTCTTTTCGTCTATCTGTTTGGGGTCGATCCCGAGGAAGACCATCATGAGTCCCATGGCCGTCTCGCCGTCCTTATCGAGAACGCGGCCCGAAACCCGGCCGCCATTGCGGCTCACGGCGATCTTGAGCTTCGATCCGCTCACGCCTTGCGTGAAATCGAGAATCTCGCCGGGCATGGCGTTGCCGTCGAGCGCGACTTCTTTCAGGTAGCCATTCTCCGGCATCGGCTCTACCACGGGTTTGAACTTCAGCGGTGGGACGCCCGCGATGCGAAACGAACCGTCCGGCGCGACTTCGGCCGCGGGCGGACCCGCCTGCCCAAAATTGCTTCCCGGTCCGCTCAACTCCAGACGAACGGTATGCTTCTCGGTGCTTCCGGCGGGCGCGTCGCCCAGCATTTTTTTCCCGCCGTGGCGGAACGCGAAGACGCCGAGCGAGATCTGGAACGCCCACTTCCCG
>CAZARO010000296.1:3196-6546 GCA_964487165.1 uncultured Solibacteraceae bacterium
GCTTCCGGCGGGCGCGTCGCCCAGAAATTCCAGTTTGCCGGCGAGGTCCTCGGGCGGAGCGAGCGCCAATACCAGGCCGGTTTCGTCGCCGGCTTCGAGGTGGAATTCTCGCGGGCGGCTCTGGAGAGGCGTTTTCCCCGCCATATACGAGGCGGACGCGCGGTAGTAGCCGGGCTCCATTCCGGTGAACTTGAATGTGCCGTCGGGCTGGACACCCATGCCGCGGCCATTGTAGTATTCGTCCGGCTTGTCGCCCAAGAGCAGCATCACGTTGGCACCACCCATCGGCAGGCTATCGGCGGGTATTCCGGTCACCACACCGCTGATGCTGAGAGTGTGCGCCGCCGCGCTGGTACTGGCGCGCAGGAGGTGGATTTCGAGCCCTACCACATCCTGCCCCGCGGCCAACTGGATCGCCGAGGCGGCGCTGTTATTCGCCGCGCTAGGGTAATACGTGGAAATGAACGGAGCGCCATTTGTGCCGTCGGCGCGAACCTCCGCCGGGCCGCGATATCCCCGGAACTCCCCCGTCTTCAGGTAATATTTGCCGGGCCCCACGAGGATGCGGAACTCTCCGCGCTCGTCCGTCGGAGCGCCCGCTTGGTTGATGTGCATGGACTGCGAGGAGTTGGGATCCAACGGCTCCAGCTCGACATGAAGGTTTTGGACCGGATCGCCGTATTCATCCACCACGCGGCCGGCGACCGAGGCCCGTTCCGCCATCGTGATTTTGTAGTCGCTGACATGTTGGCCGGGCTTCACCACCAGCACAGCCTTGCCCTTGGACGCCTGCCGGACGTATCCGGTGCGCTGCGCCAGCACCGTGTAGACGCCGGACTTCAGGCCGTCGACGGAAAACTGGCCGGCGGCATCGCTATCGACGCCGTATACAGCTTGTACGCTCTCGTCGCTGTCGAACTGGCCGTATACCAGCCGGATGTGTACGCCGGGCAGCGGCTTCCCCGTCTGGTCGACTACCGTGCCCGCCGCGCCACCCGGTTGGGCGTGCAAGCACCCGGCAAGCAGCGATACCGAGAGGAGCAGGCGCACTTTCTAGCACTATAGCGCAATTGTGATTAGGTGGCCGAGGCGAAGCTACGGCTACATCCGATACCGAGCCGCGACCGCAACGGAGCGGATAACTGCGCGTTGGGCACCGGGCTCCAGCCCGCTGCCTGTCCCGATTCCACATAGACGCGCGGCGTAGCAGGTAAACGCAATGAAATACCCCGGACACCGTTCCCTTGCGGTCGCGGCTCGGCATGGCGTACGCCAAATGTCGCGCACCCCTACGGCTTGCGTTTCACCAGATCCTTAGTAATCTTGTCGCCGGCGCCTAAGTCCAGGCTCTCGGTGACTGCCTCGTAGTCGTCCAGGATTTCCCCCCGGCCCAGCGCCAGGGAATCGTCGTCAACCGCCGCTAACTTGTACTTACCGGGCGGAATTCGGAACTTATAAGTCCCGCTGGAATCCGACCGCCTCACCTGAAAATTCGAGAGATCTTCGAGCGCCACCAGAACCACTGACGCATCGGTCACCGGTCCCTTGGAATCGCTCACCGTGCCGGAGACTTCACAGAAGTTGGAACTCACCGTCACGGTAAGCGGCCCGGCCGAACCATTGCGCACATCCAGTATGCCGCCCTCAGTCTCCGTCTCGCCAACACGCACCGATTTCACATACCCGGAGCCCCAATTAATGCTCACGTGGTAACGTGCCGGCTGCACTTTCTCGAGCGTGAAGGTATCGTCCGCGCCCACCGCCGCGTTGACCATCTGGGCCATCTGACGATCGTCCGGACGCAGTTCGACGCGGCGCGGCGCGGGCGGTGGGGCCGGCGGCGCCGTTCCGTCCGAACGTGCCGGGGGCTTGGCCGGCTGGGAATCGGTGGTCGTGGAGGCACAAACGCCGCCCCCTCCGCCGCGAGAGACCGTCGTCGAAACGCAACTGCCCCGCCATCTCGAACGGCGGGATCATTCGCAGTTCCAGATGCTCGATGTTCGCAGTAGTCACCTCAATCTCGACCGGCGCCGACATGAGTGTCGTTTGCCCGCCCCACTGTTGGGCCACCAGCGTGTATTTGCCCGGGTCCAGTTGCGAGAGGGAAAAGGTACCGTCGGCCTTGATGCCCGCGCCCTGTCCCGAAGGGAACGTCGACACCATAACGTTCTTAACGCCCGGCGGCAGGCCGGTGACCTTTCCGCTCACCTGCACGATGGGCGTTTGCACCAGCTTGATGTCCACCCCGCTCACTTCCGCGCCCGCTCTTACCTCCAGGCGCTGCGCTGCTTTGGCGCTCAAGGAGTCGGGATAGTAGGTGGTCGCGTCGCGTAGCTGGGAGCTGCCATCGCTGCGAATTTCCGCCGGGAAGGGCAGCGACAGTGGAGTCGCTTTCACACGATATTTGCCGGGCCGCAATCCGCCAATTCGAAACTGTCCCTTATCGTCCGAAGTGGCGGTCCCCGCACCGCCGTTGGCTATCTCGATGGAGACACTGATGCCCTGGACCGGCTCTCCGGCGGAGTCCACCACGCGTCCCGTAATGGCGCCCGTCGGCGTGAGGGTCAGCCTCACGTCTTCTTTGTGCATGCCGCTCGAGAGCGCAAAGCTCCCGCGATTAGGCGGCGCCACGAAGCCCACGCGCTGCACATCCATGGAGCAATCTCCGGGCGGCAGCGCAGTAATCGAGAACTGGCCTTTTTCATTCGCCAGCGCGCCGTAAGCCTGCTGCCCCTGCTGGCGGTCCTGGGACATGCATCGTACCGTCACGTGGGCACGTAGGATGGGCTCGCCGGTCACGGAATTAGTCACCGTGCCGGATAAGCTGGCGGGCTGCGGAGCGGTTTGCGCCAGGATCGCGGCCGCGGCCGGGAGCATCGCCAGCCAGCGCACCGGTCGGCTACTTGGGCGGAGCATTGCCCTCCTTTTTTTCCGGCAGTTTGGTCCACGCCGAAACGTCCTTGGAAAGGCGGTCGGCATCTTTGATTTCGATTTCTTCAGCGGCGTCGAAAAACTGCTGCATCAGTTCGTCGTTATCGGCGCCCCCGGTAAGCGCCTGCATCAGTTCGGCAATGTCGAGGGCGAACAGCCGGTATTTGCCCGGCCGGACGGCTTTGAAACTGTATTTCCCATCGGTCACGCGGTGGTTCGCGCTGTCCTCATCCAGGTGCTTCGCATCGGTTGCTAAGAAGACCATCATCAGTCCCAGCGCCGGCTCGCCGGCCTTATCCAGCACCCGGCCCGAAACCTGGCCTCCGGCACGGCTTACCGCGATCTTGAGGCGCGAGCCGCTTACGCCTTGCGAGAAGTCGAGTACCGGGTCGGTTAAGGCCTTACCATCCAGCGCGACC
>CAZARO010000297.1:0-6545 GCA_964487165.1 uncultured Solibacteraceae bacterium
GCCGGCTGAGCTGATATCCGCCGCGCGGGCCTTTCTTGCTGACGAGCAGATCGTGTCCCTTTAAGTCCAGGAGGATCAGTTCCAGGAATTTGATAGGGATGGATTCTTCCTTCGACAGGGTGGAGATCAGCACAGGCCCTTCGCCAAACCGGCGGCCCAGGGAAAGCATCGCCTTCAGCCCGTATTGGGTTCGTTTGGAGATTGTCCGCATTGTCTACTCGACTTCTAGGGTAACGCAAGATGTCGAGGTCGATGCGGTGGGCGAGAAATCAGGGGGGCTTAACTGATCTGGGGGCTCCCTCGTACTAAACCCCGCAACCGCTCCTTTGCAGTCGCGGGTGTCGACCAGGCGGCCTTTCAGGCCGCCGCTGGACGGCGCTCGATCCGGTCACCAGGCTCGATCGGCCAGCCACAGCCTGAGGTAGTGGCGTTTCCGTTCGGGTTCCGCATAGTCTTCGTTGACGAAGCGGTTCGGCGTATCCAGGTTCGAATGGTTCAACGCGTTGAAAGCCTCGCTTGTTTCGTGCCGGAAAGTAGTTAGAACAGGAACTTAATCGCCAGTTGCATCAGCCGCGGCGGGCCGGACTGCAGAATCTGGCCGAACGCCGGCGACTCCAGATCGTTCTCGGGCAACCCGAGGTTCGCATGATTGAGCAGATTGAAGCACTCCGCCCGGAACTGCACGCGCTTGCTCTCGTTGATCCTGAAATATTTGAATAACGAGAGATCCACGTTTTCGATGCCCGGCCCGCGCACCACATTGCGCCCCTCATTGCCGAACTGGCCCGCCTGTGTTACCGGATTCAGTTGCAGAAACGGCGCGCGGCTCACCCACTCATTGGCAGAGTGCGGCTGCCCCACGTTGGGATTGGAAATCAGGTCCGGACGGCTGGAATAGAAGCCGCTGATTTCGGGTGCGCTACCCTGCAGGGAAACGTCGGCGCTATCGTAGACCGTAAAAGGCGTCCCGGTGGACAGGCTGGCGATGGTGTTGAGCTGCCAGCCGTTGACGATAAATGCCGCGGTGGGCGAAGCACCTTGCCAGCGCGGCAGTGCCCAAGTGCCGCTGAAGACGAAGCGCTGCGTGGCGTCGAACAACGACGGGCCGTGCTCCGCCCTGAGGTCGAACGGATTCTGCGCCAGATCGTTTTCGCCCGCTACCAGCGTGGGCGCCGAGCCGGCGACATTCAGCGAGGAGATGTAATCCAGGCTCTTCGAGTACCAGTAAGATGCCAGGAAACTTAGACCGTGTGCGTACCGCCGGGAAAAAGCGACTTCCAGCGCGTGGTAAGTAGAGCTGGAGTCGTCGGCGATCAATCCCACCGAGCCATAATTGCAAACGCCGGCCGAGTTACACGTAGTGTACTCGCGGATCTGGTTGTTGTTATTGGCATTCACTCCCGGACCGTAGATGCTGGGATTGGCTTCGATAAAGCGCGGCAGGTGGGTGCCTTTGTTACCCACGTAGCGAATGTCGACCAGATAGTCCTTGGCGATGGTCCGTTCGATGGAGAGATTCCAATTCTGCGAGTACGGCGGCACCATTCCCGATTGCACGGTGAGCACCGTGGCCGGCGCCACAAAATTCCCGCTACCGAACGGAGAAGGGGCACCGCCGTAGGGATTGGCGAGGTTGAACCCGGGGCCGGGCAACTGGTACGCCTGAGTCCACGGCAGCGCGCTGATGGACGCCTGTAGAGGGCCGCCCGTGCCGTTGGTATAGCCATCGTAGAAGATGCCGTAGCCCGCCCGCACGGTAGTCTTGTTGTCGCCGAACGGATCCCAGGCCAGGCCCACGCGCGGCATGAACTCTTTATAGTCGACGTAGGCGACGCCCGCCGGCACGCCAGGATCGCCCGGGAATAGCAGCCCTTCCGGCGCGTTGGGGTAAACCTTCGATTGAACGCCCGGCGCCCACGCGTTCATGCGGTTGCGAATGTCCACCCAGGGCGTATTGATCTCGTACCGCAGGCCGTAATTGAGAGTCAGGCGCGGGTTGATGCGGAACTCATCTTGCGCGTATCCGGCCCCGACCCACTTACGAAGCCCGCGGTTGAAGTCGCCGCCGCCCTGGAAGAATTGTACCGACTGCCCCAGCAGGAAACTGGCGTAAGAATCGCTGGCCGGGAAGGGCGCGAACACGAAGAAGCCGTTAGTGGCGATTCCGAGCAGAACGTTGATCTGCGCGCGCGTGAGATCGGCGCCGAACTTGAGATTGTGCCGGCCGCGGGTCATGGCTATAGAGTAAGATCCCTGATAGTCGTTCTGATAAGTGTTCTGCGGTCCGGTAATCGGATTGCCCAGCGATGCGTAGCCGCTCACGATGAGATAGGGGACACCGTCGTTTGCTCCCAAGGTCGGCTGGTATTGAAAGCCCAGGCTGCTGCCCGGCGTGTGGTTGACCGCCTGTCCGTTGTCGAACACGTTGCGGAGGAAAGACACGCGCGCAGTCTGCACAATTTCGGGCGAAATCAGGTGGACCCAGGAAGCGGTGGCGGAGTTAGTGACGATGGCGTTGGAGACCGGGAACCCGGGGACGCCGGCGCCGTTGATGGGCAGCGGGTCGAACTCGTTCAGGTGCGATGTGGAGTATCGCGCGAAGAGTTGGTCGCCGGCGCCGAAGTAATGATCCAGCCGGAAGCCGCCCTGGTCGTAGTTAGTCGATCCGAGTTGCGTGGATTCGAACACGTTGGTGCCGATATTGGGCAGCGGATACAGCTTCGACGCCAGTTGAGCAATTGGACTCTGGATAACGGCCGGGATCTGGTTGCCAGGGAACGGCTGGCCGGTGAACTCGTTGATGAGAGGAGTGGGCTGTCCCGTAGAGGGATCGGTGAGGCCTGAGAAATCGCCCTTCCGCTCCGCCGCGGTGGGCACGATAGCGGCCTGCGTGCTGCCTTCGGAATCGCGCTGCCCTTCATAGTAGACGAAGAAGAAATCCTTGTCCCTGCGAATGGGCCCGCCCAGGGTGGCGCCATATTGATTGCGGTGCAGCGGCTCGGTTTGCGAGGCGAAGAAGTTGCGCGCGTCCATGGCGTTGTTCCGCAGGAACTCATAGACGTCGCCATGCACCGCGTTACTACCCGATTTGGTGACCACCGACGTTGTTGCGCCCATGGTACTGCCGTACTCGGCGGGCGCGTTCAGGCTGAGAATGCGGAACTCACTGACGGCATCCACGGGCGTGCGCAGGGCGTATCCGCTATTTACGCTGTCTTCGTTGCTGGCGCCATCCAGCAGGTAGTCATTGGCTTCGGGACGCTGCCCGTTGACCGCGTAAGCCTGGCCGCTGCGCGCGATGCCGCCGGCTTCGGCCAGGCCCGCGGTCATCGGGGCCACTCCGGGCTGCAGAAGGCCAAGTTGCGTAAGGTCGCGCCCGTTGAGGGGCAGATCGGTCGCCTCCTTCTCCGAGACCACGTTACCGATAGTCTGGCTCGTGTCGACAGTTACAGCTTGTCCACTGACGTTGACCTCGGTGTGTCCCGCTTCTACTTCGAGTTTGACGGGCACGTGGACGGTGCGGCCGATGTCTATGCGGATGTCGGACGCCGAGAAGGCGGCAAAGCCTGACGTGCTGGCGTGCAAGTCATAATCGCCCGCCGGCAGCGAGAAATGGAAGGATCCATCGCGCGCCGAGAGTTGCTTGATACTAAGTCCGGTCTCGTGGTTTGTTACTGTAAGTGCGGCAGCGGACACAGCTCCGCCCGAGGCGTCTCTGATTTCGCCTTCCAGTACGCCAACCGGGTCCTGTGCTCGCGCGCACCACAGCGAGAGCGCTAATAAGAAAGTAAGTTTCCCTGAACGCATAAAGTTGTGGACTGAGTTTACTGAATGCGGGGAAGACCAACAATAATCAAAAGCAATTAGAAAGAGTAAAATCATCTGCGGAGCGGATGCAGAGATTTCGATTAGTAGATTTCTATTAGTGCCGGCTCCTGCAGTTTCGTGTATTCTCGGCTAAAGTACCGGAGGGACCCAATGGCTAACATTCGCGTACCCGAGGGCTTGCCGGGCATTTTAGGCCCCATGGCAATCAGCCCGGAAACCACCAAAGCGCTTCGCGAACTGGCGGAGGTCCTGTTGCGCGGACCCAACACTCTGACGGCGGCGGAACGCGAAACCATCGCAACTTACGTCTCTTCGCAGAACGATTGCTGCTTCTGTCAACTGTCTCACGGCGCGGCCGCCGCGGAACATCTCGGCGGCAATTACGAACTGATCGATCGGATCAAGCGCGGCTACGCCAACACGGAGATTCCGGAGAAATTGAAGGCGCTGCTGGCCGTCGCGGGCAAGGTGCAGAAGGGCGGCAAGCACGTCACCGCGGAAGACGTGGAGCGCGCCCGCAGCGCCGGCGCCAGCGACAAGGAAATCCATGACACCGTGCTGATCGCCGCGGCGTTCTGCATGTTCAATCGTTATGTGGACGGTTTGGCTACCTGCCAGCCGGCCGATCCGCAAGCCTACCGCGAGATGGGACAGCGGATGGCCAACGAAGGCTACGTCCGCACGAATTGAGGCTTACCGAATGGCACACATCCAACTCCCCGAAGGACTGCCGGGCATTCGCGGTCCACTGGTTTTCAGTCCGGCCACTACTCAGCCGCTATGCGACCTGGCCGAGGCGCTGCTCCGTGGTCCGAGCACGCTCACTCTGGCGGAGCGCGAGATGATCGCGACCTACGTTTCCGCGCAGAACGATTGTTACTACTGCCAGACGAGCCATGGTTCCACCGCGGCACAACATCTCGGCGGCAGCTCCGCGGACTATGAACTGATCGGCCGGATGAAACTCGATTGCGAGACGGCCCCCCTCTCTGACAAGATGAAGGCGCTGCTGGCCATCGCCGGCAAAGTCCAGAAGGGTGGCAAGCACGTCACCGCGGAGGACGTCGAGAGAGCCCGCAGCCATGGCGCCACCGACAAAGAGATCCACGACACGGTACTCATCGCGGCGGCCTTCTGCATGTTCAATCGCTACGTGGACGGACTGGACACCTGGCAGCCCCGCGATCCCGAATTTTACGTGGAAATTGGAAAGCAAGGGGCGGCGCTAGGGTATGTGCGGCGTGACTGGAAGCTGCTACATGCGACAGGGGCAAACAAATGACGGGCAGCAAGGTGTCCGTCCTGTACCTTCCCGGCGTCGAGGGCGGCGCGAAGCTGGGACTCTACAAGGACCTGATCGATTCCGCCCGCGCCCGCGACGCCGAATACTCGAAAATCTGGGACCTGTTCGCGTTCCAGCCATCGTTTACCGACGGCCTTTCCACCTTCACGCAGGGCGTTTTGCGGGCGCCCGCCAGCATCAGTCCGGCAATGCGCGAATTGATTGCGGCCTGGACCTCGTTCCAGAATGAGTGCCGCTTCTGTACTCGCGCCCACGCTGCTGCCGCCGCCGAATTGCTCGACAGCGAAGAACTGGTCCGCAGCGTTTTTGGCGATCTCGAAAGCTCTCCTCTGCCGGAGAGAGATAAAGCGATGCTTCGTTTCGTGACCAAGGTCACGCGCGATCTGCCCGCCTTCACCGCCGCCGATGTCGCGCGCGTGCGCGCCGCCGGCTGGGACGACGAAGCTACTTACTTCGCCATCACCACCTGCGCGCTTTTCAATTTCTACAATCGCTGGATCACCGCCACGGGCGTCGCCGAGATGTCCGAAGAGGCCCACCGGCAGCAGGGCCGGCATCTGGCCCGCCACGGGTATGTCCGCGGCGGGAATAGCTGACATGGCGCCCGCTCTTCAACCTGCCGTGTCCCCAACGCCGAATGAGCACAGCATTCGTTACCCCGGATGGCGCGTGGCGCTGGCGTCTTCCGCGTGCGTACTGGTCAGCTTCGCGTCGCTGCTGGTCTACACGTTTGCCATCTTCCTCAAACCGCTGAGTGCCGAGTTCGGCTGGTCGCGGGAGGCGGTCTCGGCCGCCTTCGGGGTGGCGGCGCTCGCCGTGGCGGCATGCTCGCCGCCGCTCGGATTGCTGCTGGATCGCTATCCCGCGCGGCGCATCATTCTGCCCTGCCTGACCATCTTCGGATGCGCGTTCGCGTCGCTCTCGCTGATGACGCGGCGCATCGAGCAGCTTTACGGCACCTTCCTGATCCTCGGCGTGGTGGGGAACGGGACCGCACACCTGGCGTATTCCCGGGTGCTCACCACCTGGTTTCGAGAGCGCCGCGGCGTGGCGTTTTCCCTGCTGTTGGGTGGTGGCGCGATGGGAGCCATCGTTCTTCCTCCCATCGCCGAAGCTCTGATTCGCGCCGTGGGTTGGCGCGCTGCTTTCGCGATTCTGGGCACAGCCGTTCTGGTTATCGGACTGCCCTGCGGGAGCCGCGTGCGCGCCCGGGCACAAGCTGCTCACTCCGTGGCGAGGACTTTTGCGGGCGCCTCGGTCAGCGAGGGATTGCGATCCCGAATCTTCTGGATAATCGTAGTCGAGCTGTTTCTGATCTCCGTTAGCCAGAATGGCGCCATTACGCATCTTTCCGCGCTGCTCACCGACCGCGGGATTTCAGCTGGAAAAGCGGCCTTGGCCGTCTCCGCCATGG
>CAZARO010000298.1:0-6541 GCA_964487165.1 uncultured Solibacteraceae bacterium
GGTATCTTCAGAATTTTCGCGAGGCCTTCTCTTCGGCTGCCTTGCGCGATCGGTCATAGGCGCGAATGGTCGGAGCTTCGAGAACGGACGCCACGAACGAACCATCCTTCTGCGGCAGGCTAATCACTTGAAATGTCCGGCCGGTCTTAGGCTCGATCCTGCTCTTGAGCGGAAACTCCGGGTGGGACTGCGAAAACGGCGCCAGGTGGGCCAAGCTCGCAGGAACGGGATTGGTCAAGCGCAGACGCAGCATCCCTTTTATGATAGCTCCGAAGGCGCGGGCGAACGCTGAGCGACGACTGCGCGGCCCACTGGCAAGAAGGATACCGGGTGGTGGTGGCGGCAAACGGAAAGGAAGCTCTCTCAGAATAGCTGCAACAGTCTTTTGATTTGATTCTGATGGACGTACAAATGCCCGTCATGGATGGCTTGGAAGCCATGTAGAAATCAGGCGCGCGGAAAGTCAGTCCAAAGCGCACATACCGATTGTTGCGCTAACCGCTCATGGCAGGAATGACGATCGGCAGCGCCGCCTCGACTCTGGAATGGACGACTTCCTGTCCAAGCCTATCGGCAGAACTGAGCTCACGGAAATGGTGCTGAGCAAACGGCGGCGCTGAGAACAGGCGAGTAGTGTGTCGCTCACGTTAACGCCCCCGCTGTCCCCCAAAACGCCTCCCCGTAGCCGCTATCGCATATAATCGATGTACTCTTATGTCCATTCGTCCCGAAGATGCACTGGAGTACCACTCCGCACCACCCGCCGGGAAAGTTTCCGTGGTGCCCACCAAGCCCTGCCGCACGCAACGCGACTTGAGCCTGGCGTATTCCCCAGGGGTTGCCGTTCCCTGCCTGGAGATCGAACGGGACCCGAGCCTCGCGTATTCCTATACCGCGAAAGCCAACCTGGTGGGCGTGGTCAGCAACGGAACCGCCGTGCTCGGCCTTGGGAATATCGGCGCGCTGGCCGGCAAGCCCGTCATGGAAGGCAAGGGCGTACTCTTCAAACGCTTCGCCGATATCGACGTCTTCGATATCGAGCTCGACACCGAAAACCCCGACGAAGTCATCCGCACGTGCCAGATTCTGGAGCCCACTTTTGGCGGCATCAACCTGGAAGATATCAAGGCGCCGGAATGTTTCTACATTGAAGAGACCCTCAAGAAGACCATGAAAATCCCGGTCTTCCACGACGATCAGCATGGCACCGCCATCATTTCCGCGGCGGGCATGCTAAACGCGCTGGAGATCGTGGGCAAGCAGATCGGCGCGATCAAGGTGGTGTTCAACGGCGCCGGCGCGAGCGCCATTTCCTGCGCCGAGCACTACGTCAGGCTGGGCGTGCGCCGCGAGAATATCCTCATGTGCGATACCAAGGGCGTGCTCTACGCCGGCCGCACCGATGGCATGAACGAATATAAGAACCGCTTTGCCGTGGCCACCGAAGCCCGCACCCTGACCGAGGCGATGGTGGGCGCCGACGTCTTTTTCGGCCTCTCGAAGGGAGGGTCGGTCACCCCTGAAATGATCCTGGGAATGGCGCCCAATCCGATTATTTTCGCGCTCGCCAATCCCGATCCCGAAATCGATTACGATCTCGCGCTGAAGACGCGGCCGGACGCTATCATCGCCACGGGACGATCCGACTTTCCCAACCAGATCAACAACGTTCTCGGCTTCCCGTTCATTTTCCGCGGCGCGCTGGACGTGCGCGCGACCACCATCAACGACGAGATGAAACTGGCCGCCACGCGCGCGCTGGCCGCACTGGCGAAGGAAGACGTGCCCGATTCGGTGCTGCGCGCCTACGGGGTCGACCGCATGGAATTCGGCCGCGAATATATCATTCCCAAGCCCTTCGATTCGCGCGTGCTGATTTGGGAGGCTTCCGCCGTGGCGCAGGCCGCCATGGAGACTGGAGTGGCGCAAAAACCGGTGGATCTGAAGCAGTATCGCGAGGATCTGGAAAAGCGCCTGGGGAAGGCCAACGAAGTCATGCGGGCCATGATCCACAAGGCCAAGAGAATGCCCAAACGGGTGGTCTTCACGGAAGGGGAAGAGGGCAAGATTCTGCGCGCCTGCCAGATCCTGCTGGACGAATCCATCGCCATCCCCATCCTGCTGGGCAACGAGAAGAAGATTCGCGAACGCATCGAGGAGTTGCGCCTGCACCTCAACGGCATCGAGATTATCGATCCCGCCAGGTCACCGCGACTGGCGGAATATGTGGAGGAGTTTTACAGCCTGCGGCAGCGCCGTGGAATCACCCGCCATGAGGCCGAGCAGGCGCTGCTCAACCACACCACTTACGGCAGCGTGATGGTGCGGCTGGGCCAGGCCGACGCCCTCATCGGCGGCTTGACCACCCATTATCCCGACACCATCCGGCCGGCACTGCAGGTGATCGAAGTGCGCCCCGAATTGTGCCGCGTCTCCGGGGTCTACGTGCTGATCACGCCCAAGGGCGACATTTATTTCCTGGCCGACGCCACGGTCAACATTGAGCCGACGGCGGACGACTTGGCGGAGATCGCCATCATGACCGCGGAAAAGGCGCGGCGCTTCAGCCAGGAGCCGCGCGTGGCCATGCTATCCTTTTCGAATTTCGGCAGCACCCGTCACGCCCTGGCCGATAAAGTCCGCCACGCCGTGGAACTGGTGCGGCAGCGCGCGCCCGGCCTGATGATCGATGGTGAGATGCAGGCCGATACCGCGGTGACGCCCCAGATCATCGACGAGACGTACCCGTTCAGCACTCTCAAGGGTGGCGCGAACGTGCTCATCTTCCCCAATCTGGAATCCGGCAACATCGCCTACAAGCTGCTCCACGGCATCGGGAATTGCGAGCTGATCGGACCCCTGCTCACCGGTCTGAGCAAGCCGGTACACGTGCTGCAGCGCGGGTCGGAAGTGAACGACATCGTGCACGTGGCAGCGGTCGCCGTGGTGGACGCGCAGGAAGTCGGCAAACCGTACCAGACGCTGGCTACGTAGATTGCGCCGCCACGCCGCAGCAGCGCTTACAGCGAGTTCCAGTTCTTGGTGTGGTAGATGTCGTTCATCAGCGAGAGGACGAAGCCCAGGCTTTGCATGTTTTTCTTTTGGGTGTCGTCCAGCGCGCCGAAGATCTTGGCGAACGTCTTGAGCTCCAATTCCGTCAGTTGGGCGGACAGATCGCTGCTCGTTTTGGCCACTTGCTTGAGTTCGTCCACGCCCTTGTTCGCGCCAATCGCCTCGCCCACCGCAATGCGGCTCTTGCTGAGCTGGTCGCGCAGCGGCACGGCCTCCTTGGCGCCGTCGTCCAGGATGGACCGCACGGCCTTTCTCTGGTCTTTGCTAAGATCCAGAGCTTTGGCAATGGACTCGAACTTGTCGGACGGCGGAGGCCCCATCGGCCCCATGCTGCCGGGTCCGCTATTGCCTTTCCGTCCTCCTCCTTGTCCTCCGCCTTGCGCCAGAGCCAGACTGGCGCACAACACACCGGCTACCAATAGTTTTCTCCACATGGTGATTTCCTTGCGTCCCCTATCTGCCGCGTCCCCTGCCGCCGCCTTGCGGCAGGAAGATGTCCGCCATGAGATCGAAGGCCTCGGGAGCCTTGGACGCCTGGTTCGGTTTGAGAAGGGCCACGATTCTCTGGAAAGCCTTCACTTCCACCCCGGTCATCTGGAATTGTGCATCGCTCAAGGCTTGCATCAGAGGCGCCATCTGCTCCTCGGTCCTGCCGTTGAGCATGGCGTTGGCCACGTCCGTACGGCTTTTTATGAGTTGTTGAATCACTGGGCCGGCGTCTTTGAACGTCGAGTCGAAAATTGTGTTCATTTCCGATCGCTGCTCCGGGGTCAGTTTAAGGCGATCGGCCACCAGGTCGGCTTTGGATGCCTTCTTCATCGGAATCATCGGTGCGTTGCCCATACCAGGGCCCATGTTTCCGCCGTTATTCGCGGGGGGAGTCCCGCCGGGCGCCATGGCGCCGCCTTGCCCGCCCTGCGCCAGGGCCAGTGCCGCGGCCGCCAAGCCTGTGAACATCGCTTTCGCAAGCATCGGATCTCTTCGTTCCTCCTGGCAATGTCGCATGACTTGGGCGCAAACGCCCCATGGCGGCATTGCACGCTTCTTCGGGACTATTTAATCACGATTCCAACCTAAGCGGGAGGGCTGGTACGCTGAAAGACCATGGCGGCGGAGAATCGATTATTTTGCGGTGACAACCTGGCTGTCCTGCGAAATTGCCTGGCGGATGAATCGGTCGACCTCTGCTATATCGATCCACCGTTCCACTCCAGGCGAAACTACGAATCTCGTGCGGACGGCGGGGCTTTCACCGATACCTGGACATGGGACGACGCCGCGCAGAATGGTTTCGACGCCATCCGCGGCGGCGGCGCGGGCGTTGATCCCGGGAAACTGGCGCGATTGCTCGCTGGGCTGGAGCCGGTGGTGGGGCAGGGCAGCCTGCTGGCCTATCTGGTAAGCGTGGCCCTGCGTCTGCGGGAGATCGATCGCGTGCTGCGGCCCACCGGCAGCCTGTTTCTGCATTGCGACCCCACCGCCAGCCACTACCTCAAGCTGCTGCTCGACGCCCAATTCTGCGCGCCCGGCGGCGGTTTCCGCAACGAGATCGTGTGGTGCTACAGCCATGGCGGGCGCAGCCGGAAGTGGTTCGGCCGCAAGCACGATATCATTTTCTTCTACGGTAAGACCGACCGCTGCTATTTCGACCCCAGCGCCGTTCGCGCGGAGATGCGCAGCGGCACGCGCAGTTTCGGCGGCCGCCTGATCACGGGTGACGATGGGCGCAAATACCGCCTGGTGTACGGCACCAAAAACTCCCACGGCGCGGCCCGCTATTACAAATATTACCTGGACGAGGGCAAGCTTCCCGAGGATTGGTGGGCTGACATCAATTCCCTGCAGGCCTCAGCCGCGGAGCGCACGGGATATCCCACCCAGAAACCGGAGGCGCTGCTGCTCCGCATCGTGGCGGCTTGTTCCCGCCCCGGCGACACGGTGCTCGACGCGTATTGCGGCTCCGGCACCGCGCTGGTGGCGGCCGAGCGGCTCGGCCGCGCCTGGGTGGGGATCGACTTCGCTCCGCAGGCCATCGCCCTCACGCTGGAGCGCCTGAAGACCACGTTCGGCAGCGAAGTCGCGTCGCGCGTTGCGGTGACGGCATCGAGGTAGGGAATACGCCCGGATTACCCCGTCCGCCCCGCGAGCCAGCGCTTCCAGGCCGGCACCTTCTCCGCGGCAACGCCCAGCAGTTCCCGAAACGGCGCCGCCTCGGCGTCGGATAGCGGCTGATTGCCGCGCAGCATTTCCACCACTTCCACCAGCCGGCAGAAATGGTCCACGCAGTGCCAGCAGCCCGTAACGTGCTGCTCCAGTTGCTCCCGCCCGCGCCACGTGGTGCGCCCATCCAGCAAGTCGAGGAAGGTCTTCGGCGACAGGCACTCGGCGCCCTCCGCGGCGGCCGCGGCCAGCCCCAGGGCGCGGCCGTTTTCCGCCAGCATGGTGCGGCTCCAGGAGTCCACCTTGCCGCGGATGAGTTCCGCCGCCTTGTCCCGAATCTTTTCCGCCGTGGAGGGCGCCATGCGCAACAGCACGCCCGTCTCGGCGGGCGAGTAGCGCATGGTTTCGAGCCATGCGACCTGCTTTTCCACCAGCGTCAAGGGCGCCAGCGCAGCTGCCACGGTTTCCAGGCCGAGGGCGGTGGCGGGCGCGCCATCCCGCAATTCCTGCAGGACTTTTTGGCGCAACTGGGCCACAAACCAGCGCTCCGGCGCCGGTTCCTGCGATTGAAACAGGGCCGATTCCGGCTGGTGCGCCGCCAGTAGCACCCGCTCCAGGGCGGCCGAGTCCGCCGCGCCGCCAGCCTGGTAGTGGGCCAGCAGTTTGCGGATCACCGGGACATAGCTGGCGACGAAGTATCGCCAGCCCTCCGCGCGCCCGGCCCGGCAATCGCGAACCATTTCATAACAGGTGTAAATCATGTTCCGTCTCTACCGATCATACCCGCGAAGCGCGCGCCACGGGGTACGTACGCGACAACAGCTCTCAATTTCGGCGTGGTCCTTTCGAAGTTCTGAATGGAGTGAATCCGTGTCCATCCGTGGCCTATTCCCTTTTGTTCGCCAAGAAGAAATTGCCACGGATGGACACGGATTCACACGGATAAATATCCCGCGGCATCAACATTTGCTTAGGTTCGCGCCAAGGGTAGCCTCGTGGCCTTCGAGATGGGTTACCCGTAGCGGGATGGCGCCTGGCGTGCAAAGTACGCTCAGATTTTTGGTGTTTTCGCTGGACATTCGTCCTTGCCTGCACTTTCGTGTCGCGCTTGACCCGTGCCGCGCCGCCGGCTTGCGTCATTCGGCAGCCGGGAGTAAGCTTCGAGGTAGGAGAGTATTTTCCATGAAGATCCTTCTGCGAATCGGTCTGTGCTGCTTTCTGGCCGGGGGCTTGATGGCACAACGGGGCGGAGGCGGCGCTCGTGGGGGCGGCGGCGCAGTCCGTGGCGGCGGAGGCATCGGCGGCGGCT
>CAZARO010000299.1:0-6538 GCA_964487165.1 uncultured Solibacteraceae bacterium
CCATCGTTTCCATCTACCCGTACGCCAACGCCATAGTCGCGGTCTTTTTAGGGTGGCTGTTCTACCGCGAACCTTTCGGGCCGCGCGAGATGCTGGCCATGGCGATCATCTTCGCGGGGGTCGGGATAGTGAAACGGTATTCCCAAAAAGCAGCTTGATCAGTAACGAAGTTTAGTATTGTCTTTCGACGGTCCCTCTGGCCAGATAGAGCTTGGGAATTGCGACTTTCGCTCCGCAACGTGCCGAAGTGCGCCATGTCCGCATGGAAGCGGGCATGGCGCTTTTTTTGGGCGCGTGGATAGCGGGCCTGTGCCAATTCCTGTTTGTGGGCGGATACGGGTTCGGCCGCGCCTTCGAAATGGCCGCCATTGCGCGCAGCCTGGCCGAGCACGGCACGTACGCCAACCCCTTCGCCCCGGCCATCACCGGACCCACCGCGCTGGTGCCGCCGATTCATCCCTTGTTCCTTGCCGTTTTGATGCGCATTTTTCACGCCCCGGCCGGAATGCAGATCGCGGCCATCTTCGCCAACATCCTAGCCAACGCGGTAATCGCGGCGCTGCTGCCGCGGATCGCAGCGGTGTGCTACGGCGACGCGAAAGCCGGCGTAATCGGCGGCGTTCTCTGGATTCTGGCGATGCGCTTGCTGCCGCAGTGGGACGTGAGCAACACCATCGTGGGACTGCTGTGCTTCTGCCTGCTCACCGCGCACAACGTCCGGCGCGGGGAAGGCGGCCTATGGGCGATGGCGGCGGGCGCACTGGGCGGATTGCTCCTGCTGCTCAATCCGGCCGCTGCCCTGGTAATGGGGCCCTGGCTCCTGTGGCTGTTCGTCCGCCAGCGCGTACCGTGGCGCTCCGCGGTCCGCTATAGCGCGGTCGCAGCGGCCGCGGCGGCCCTTTGTGTGGCGCCCTGGCTGGTGCGCAATTACCGGGTCTTCGGCGTATTCGCGCTGCGCACCAGTCTCGGCATCACCCTATATTCCTCGAATAGCGACTGCGCCGAGGCGAGCCTTTACTCCGAGGCGGTGAGCGGGTGCATTCAGAAGACTTTTCCCGTGGACAGCGAACCGGAGGCCCGTTTGCTGCGAAATTTGGGTGAGGTCCGGTACGACCGCTTGCGGACCGCGGATACCATGCGATGGATCTTCTCGCACCGGCAACGCTTCGCCGAATTGACGGCCGGCAGAATCGTGGATTTCTGGTTTCCCGACCCCAGGCAATCAGTCTACACCAGCTACGCCATCTGGGCGATTACGCTGCTGTCGATTGCCGGCATGGTCCTGATGGTCCGCCGGCGGCAGGACGCCGCCCCGCTGTTTTTCACGGTCTGGCTGATCTATCCGCTGCTCTACTACGTGGTGGTATCGTGCGACCGCTACCGGTATCCCATCCTGTGGACGTCGCTGTTGCCGGCGGGATACGCTCTGCAGGCGCTGTTTATTTCGGGCTTCCGGCGAGCTTGGCGCCCAGCGCTCTCGGGCAAGTGAGGAAGCTCACACCCGCTTCCGTGTCTTGTGCCTCGCGGCGAGATCGCGCGCTTCCGCTTTCAGGTCTTTCCAGAATTCCGGCGTCAAGGGAATGTCGGCACCGCCCTCGATGCCTTCCAGAAGCAGAGTCTCCAGCCGGGCGTCTTCCTCCAGTTGGCGGTCGATGAATTCCCTCAGGGTTCGGGCAGGGAGATGGCCTCGCAGCGTTCTATTTCGGGCTTCCGACCAGCTTGGCGCCCAACGCTCCGCCCGCCATGCTGAGGCAAGTCACGAAGACGAAGAGCACTGCCAGAAGGAGCAGAATCACCATTCCCGGTTGACTCTGGAGCAGGTTGGACATCTGCTGCATCATGGCCGGATCCTGAAACGTGGAGTTTTTCATTTGTTCCAGGATGGACTTGCCCAGATGTCCCGAAAGCGCATCGGGCAGTTGCTGCGCGGTGAATACGACGGCGGAGAATCCGTACAGGATGAGGCCCGTGATCCAGCCGATCTTCACGCCGGCCAGTACATCCAGGCGAAATCCCGTTTTCCGGCAATAGAGATACACCGCAAAGAAACCCGCCGCCAGCCAGCTGATAAAGGGCGACAGCAGGCTCAAAATCGTAGCGCTTACCGCCGCCACCAGCGCGATTCGCACCGCGATGGGATTATGAAAGTTCACCGGCAGCGGCTGCGGCCGGGGTGGTGGAGGTGGAACCGCTGGGGCCGCAACGGTAGCCGCCGGGTAAGTATTCGCTTCGATTTCCGGCGCCACCAGTTCCCGCTGCGGTTTTCCACACTTATGGCAGAAGAGAGCATCCTCTGGTAATTGTGCGCCGCAAGTGCAGAAGTCCGCCATGTTTCGTAGACCGACGCTCTTTATTAGTGTATCAGCTACCGGAATCGCACTTTCACGTCGGGCTTGTTTTCCAAATGCGTGGTGTTGAGGAAGCGCACGCGAGCCGGCGTCAGGGTCATGACCACGGCCTGCGTATGCACGCCATCGCCGGTGAAGCGGACGCCTTGCAGCAGGTTGCCGTCGGTCACCCCGCAGGCCGCGAAGACCAGATTGCGGCCGGGCGCCAGCTCGCGCGTGGAGTAAACCTTGTTCACATCGCGAATGCCCATGGCCTGCATGCGTTCCCGCTGCGCTTCGTCTTTCACCACCAGGCGCCCCAGGATCTCGCCGTTCAGGCAGGCGAGCGCGGCCGCCGTGAGCACACCCTCGGGTGCGCCGCCCGAGCCCATGACGGCATGCACACCCGTGCCGGCGACGGCCGCGGCGATACCCGCCGAGAGGTCGCCATCGGAAATCAGGCGGATGCGGGCGCCAGCCTCGCGGATATCCGCGATGAGCTTCTGGTGCCGCGGGCGGTCGAGCACCACCACCACCAGATCGTCCACGCCGCGCTGCAGGCGACGCGCAATGGCCTTCAGATTGTGCTTGACCGGGGCGTCCAGTTCCACCGCGCCTTTGGCGGCCGGGCCCACGACGATCTTTTCCATGTAGCAATCCGGCGCGTGCAGCAAGCCCCCGCCCTCGGAAGCCGCCAGCACGGTGATCGCGCCCGCGCCGCCGGTGGCACAGAGGTTGGTGCCTTCCAGCGGGTCGACGGCGATGTCCACGGCGATGGCGTCCACCGCGCCGTTGCGGGCGCCGACCTTTTCGCCGATGAACAGCATCGGCGCCTCGTCGCGTTCGCCTTCCCCGATGACGATGGTGCCATCCATAGGCACGGTGTCCATCGAGCGCCGCATAGACTCCACCGCCGCATGGTCTGCAGCCGGGGCGTCTCCCATTCCCATGGTGCGCGCCGAAGCGATGGCGGCCTCCTCCACAACCCGTAACATTTCCAAAGACAGATCGAACATGTGATAGCTTTCCCTCATGGACAATAACACATTAGTGGTGCTGGCCAACCCCAACGAGCCTCAACTGGCGATGCTGGAGGCTCTGCCGGCGGAGACTCGAATTGCCGTCGGAAACACGGTGGAAGCCTTCGCAAATGCGGCCCCGGAGGCATCTATTATTTTCAACTGGTCGGGCTCCGGCACGCTACTGCGGGACGTGCTCGCGATGTGCCCCGCCGTACGTTGGATACATTGCCGCGCCGCCGGGTTGGACGACCTGCTGACGCCCGAATTGATTGCAAGCCCGGTGCCGCTCAGCAATGGATCGGGGGTCTTTAGCCCGCCGCTGGGTGAATTCGTGCTCGGCGCCATTCTCTATTTCGCCAAGGATTTTCGGCGGCTGATTCGCAATCAGTCGGCCGGCGTGTGGGAGCCGTTCGATGTCGACGAAATCAGCGGCCGGACCGCCGGCATCGTGGGCTATGGCGACATCGGGCGCGCGGCGGCCACGCGGCTCAAGGCCATGGGGATTGATGTCGTGGCATTGCGGCGTACCGTTCCGCCGTCCGGCGCCGCGGACCCGCTGGTGAGCCGATACTACGGCCCCGGCGGCCTGCGGGAGATGATCGCGCAATGCGACTACGTGGTAGTGACGGCGCCGCTGACTCCGGAGACGCGCGGCATGATCGGCGCCAGAGAGTTCGCCGCGATGAAGCCCGGCGCGGTGATCGTGAACGTGGGGCGCGGCGCGGTGATCGACGAAGCGGCTATGATTCAGGCGCTCACGGAGAAGCGCATTCTGGGCGCCGCGCTGGATGTCTTCACCACCGAGCCGCTGCCATCCTGCCATCCGTTCTTCCAACTGGAGAACGTGCTGCTCTCGCCCCACAGCACCGACCACACACGCGACTGGCTGGAACGCGCCATGCAGTTTTTTCTGACGCAGTTCGAGCGATTTTCGAAAGGCGAGCCGCTGCTCAATGTGGTGGATAAGAAGCGAGGGTATTAGCGGGAGCGTTCAGCACCGCTAACCTTGCGCCCCCTCCAGGCGCCTCACGCGGTCGCTCAAGTCATTCAGGCGCCGCAGAGTATCGGCCTGAAACTGGTCTTGTTTTTCGGACCACTCGACCAGGCGGCTTACATAGTGAGAACCGGCGGCAATCTTGTCCAGTCGCGTCTCCATGCGGTCGAGGCGAGCCTCTACGCGGTCGAACCGTTGAACCATTTCGGTTTCCAACGACCGGAAGAGCTTCTCGAAAAACGTCATGCTGTCCTGGTCCATTGCGATTGCCCTCACCTTCCGTACAACAGATGTCAAGGCGAGCCACAGCCTTGTCCGTCATGCCTTGGATTATACTCCAGCGAAGCCAAGCTTGACTCTTGCATGGGCGATTCCTACGCTGGGGAGATATGGGTGTCGAACTCACTCCCGAGCAGCAAGCGTTTGTCCGCCAGGCCATTGAGAGCGGACGGCTGAGGCGCGAGGAAGACGCGCTGGGGGAGGCGCTGTCCCTGTGGGAAGAGCGCGAGCGCACCCGCGCCGAAATACTTGCCGCCGTCGATGACGCGGAAGCCTCTCTCGTCCGAGGGGAGGGGCGTATCGTCGCTCAGGAATCCATGCGCGAGCTTGCCGGGGAAGTGAGGCGGCGCGGACGCGCCCGCCTTGCCGCCGGGCAACAAACGCCGAAATAAATGGCGCACCCGCCGGGCAGCGGAGGCCGAGCCCGACCTCGGCGAGATTTGGTGCTACGTGGCTTCCAAGAGCGCCAGCCCGGACATCGCCGAACGCTTGATTTCATCGGAGGAATCTCTGGGGCCTGAATACGCCCGAATGGCGGCCGGAAGCTCGGCCCGTGCAACCCGCGAGCCTGATGCGCGAGAGCGCGGCTTCAGCTTCTTCTGTTCGCAGCCAGTTGCCTTTCGAACCAGGGTTGCCTCCGATAAACGGTACGCCGTTAGAACGAAGCCGCAGAGCGGCAGACGCTTCGCGCGGTATTATTTGGCAGGGCAACTGCGATGCGGCAGCTCAGCAATCCTGTTCCGTTTACGTTTGGCGTAGCAACTTTGCACTTCCGCGTATCACATTGCCGATTGAAATACCCATAAGCAATTGCCCTGCCAAATCAAGGCGGCTTCGTTCTAACGGCCCAATCGGGAGTGACCCGGCGTTCAGCCTCACCCCGCTCCTGCAGCTTTGTCGCGCCGAGTTACTCCCGATTGAGTCCTATCGTCAGGGGGGAGCGATCCCAACGCAAGCGCTGTTAACAATATCTCGGACCTGACGGCCCACCTGAGTATGGAGATTTCCTACAATAGGGTCTGAAGAGCGTAAGTCCGGTTATTGCTCGTGCCTGGCGGGGTGCTCACTGGGGCAGATGCTTGTGTTGGGATTGTTGTGTTGGGATTGGCCGGTTTGCCAGGTAAATTTCCCGCGAGCGAACACCAGGGAGGCCGATCCTCAGGGAGGTGCACTGCAAATGGACGACTTCTGAGCGGCCGGGGAATTGCTATTCTTTGTGTGCCGTGCTGCACGATCTCCGCTTCTCTCTTCGCACCTTGCGCCGCAACCCTCTGGTCACCGGCGTGGCCGTGCTTTCCCTGGCTCTGGGCATCGGCGCGAACACCGCCATTTTCTCCCTCCTCCAGCAGGTTGTCCTGCGCTCCCTCCCCGTACAGGATCCCGAGCGCCTCGTTACCCTCCATTCCGATTACTCTCCGCTTGGTGACAGCATGAGTGACACCAGCGGCTCTACCGTCTTCTCCTATCCGCTATACCGCGAGCTCCGCGACCAGGACCGGGCCTTTTCCGGTGTCATCGCCCGCACCAGCACTATCGTCCGTTTCACTTGGCGGAATGACACCCAGGCCGCCCACACCGAAATCGTCTCCGGCAATTTCTTCCAGGTCCTCGGAGGCCGAGCTGCTGTCGGTCGCGTCCTCCTTCACGAAGATGACGGCGCTCCCGGAGCCAATCCAGTCGCGGTCCTCGGCTACACCTACTGGACCACGCGCCTCGGCGGCGACCGCGCGATTCTCAACCAGACCGTCACCCTCAACGGTTATCCCATGGTGGTTGTGGGTGTGGCCGCCGCTGACTTCAATGGCCTCGTGCAGGGGCAGACCCCCGACATTTTCGTCCCCATCGCAGCGCAGCGCGCCGTCATGCCGGACCTCGACATCCTCAGCGAGCGCAACTTCCGCTGGCTGAACCTGTTC
>CAZARO010000300.1:0-6527 GCA_964487165.1 uncultured Solibacteraceae bacterium
ATTGTTAAACGGCCGCGCCAGGCCGACTTGATTGCTGAAAAACTGATTGGCGTTGAGATATCGCCCGTTCCACATATAGATGGCATCGCCGTGAAAATCGTTGGTTCCCGACTTGGTAATGTAAGTGATCTGCGAACCTGCGTATTGACCGTATTGCCCGGAATACGGGCTGTTAATCACGTTCGCTTCGGCGATATCGTTAGACCCGAGCATCAGGTTGGATGCGCCGCTGTTATTGATGCCAAAAAAAGAATCGTTGCTATTGGTACCGTTTATGGTGAACAGGTTCGATGTTGCCGGCATGCCGTCGGCTACGAAGTTGCCGTATCCTGCCTGTGTGTTCATCACGACACCCGGCGTGGTTTGGGCAAAGTAAGTGATGTCACCGCCGGGGTTAGGCAGATTTTGAATCATTTGGGTGTTGTAGGTGGTGCTCACATCCGCATTGCCGGTCTGGATCACCTCGCTGGCTGTCGATACTTCGACACTCTGTGACGCAACCGCCACTGCCAGTCTGGCGTCGGCAACCGTCGGCTGCCCCGCGGTCACTACAATGCCTGTCAGCTGCTGCTTCTGAAAGCCCGGGGCGGCCACAGTCACGTTGTAAGTTCCGGGGGGCACGAAAGCAAAACGGTAAGTTCCCTGCTGGCTCGTCAACGTGGCCTGCGAGGCATTGGTATGGGCGTTGATCAGGGTCACGGTCGCCTTGGGCGTAGCGGCGCCGCTGGGATCCACCACTGTTCCCGTGACATCGCCGGAAGTAATCGACTGCGCCGAGGCTACGGTAAGGACTACCGCACTTAGACACACGCCGAGAGAAAAGACAACTGAGGGTCGTAACATGGAAAATTGTTAATCCTTTCTGTGGAATGTTCACTAACCTTGTTACGTTGCATTTAGCAATTGGTTAGCCACTCGGTTCGAGGAATAGTGCGGCGCCTCTGCGATAGGCAATTCGAGTCAGGGCAGCATGACTCTGGAGGCGATTAGTGGGTGAAATCGTACGTTACTTGAGAAGTCAAATATGGAAAACTGAAAGTCCAGCCTATGGATTCCAAAAGTTAAAGCCGGATAGGTTAACGCCGGATCTGGCCGGCGCGGTATATCAGGATGCCCGCCGCGTTTGTAAGCAAGACCACGCTCACGATCTTGAAGGCGTACGCTTCCTTGCTCACCACTTCCACAATCGGGTACACGGCAATCGACAACGACACCAGGCTGGCGAACAGTCCGGCGGCCGCGGCCGCTTTCAACCATGCGGGAACTCCCAGCCGCAGCGTGCCCACCAGCGGGAGAGCAAATAGCGCGATATATACCAGGGCGTAGTGGACCACCGAAGCATTGCTCAGCAGTTGGTTGGCTTCCTGCTCGCGCACGCCCAGCATGCTTAGCAGGATCAAAATCATGACGATCGCGGCGACGAAGAGGATGGAATTCACGGGTGTACGGCGGCGCGGATCGAGGCGCGAAAACCACTCGGGCACCAGGTGGTCCCAGGAGGCCGTCATGGGCAGCCGCGTCAAGCCCGTGAAAATCAGGCTCGAAGACGCGATGGCGCGCGCGATCAGCATGAAGATCGCGAACGGCGCCACCCACGAAGCGCCGCCGCTATTGCCGAACGCCAGGCGGAAGGTCTGCGGTATGGGGCCGATGACGTTAATCGGCTGATTGCCCACGAAGGCCAGCACGGAACTGGTGCCCAGGATAAACATGAGGCAGATCACGGGTGCGGAAAACAGTACCGATTGCCCGACGGTGCGTGCGGCGCTGCGGCACTCGCCCGCCAAAATCGCGACGTACTCGAAGCCGCTGAGCGCGCCCACGGTCATCTGGCCGAAGATCGCCAGGCTGAACCAATCGAATTTGGGCAACTCAAACGGTATCGGTTGGTAGCTATGCAGCGTCCCGCGGAAAAGCGCCCAAAGCGGCAGCGGCAGCAGGATCGCATAAGCCAGCAGGATTAAAACGCTGCCCGCGTTGTGCAGCCACTTTCCGATATCGAGACCGTGGATGGCCACCAGAGTGATGGCCGCCACCACGCCGCCGGTGAGCAGCAAAGTGGCGATTTTGCTGGAGGCCAGCCACGCCCACGATGGTCCCAGCATGTATCCCAGGTCGGTAGGAACTACGAAGACGATGGCGCCGACGACGATCACCGCGTACACCCAGAGATTCCAGGCGGTGAGAAAGCCGGCCATCTCGCCGAAGCCCACCTTGGCCCACTGGTAGAGCCCTCCTTCAAGCGGCAACAAGCGATTCAGGTAGATCACCACGGCGGCCAGCGGCAGATAGAACAGCAGCATCGAGACCACCCAGAAGACCACGTGCGCGCGGCCCAGTTTCGCGGCGACGCCAACCCAGCTGGAACCCACCACGCAAAGGATCTGCGCCAGAATCAGGTCGCGCAATCCAAGTTGTTTGCGGAGTCCGGCCTCCTCGGTTTCCGTGGGGGAAGTGGGGTGGATGGGCACGGTTCCATCAATCATGCCATAGGCGCAGAGCTCCGTTCTGCCCTCTGGTATATTCCGTTAGAGGCTCATGACGCTAGAGGAAGTCCGCTCTCGATATCGCAATCAAATCCTCGCCGCAGCCGGGAGGCGCGGGGCTCAGAACATTCGCATATTTGGGTCCGTCGCTCGCGGCGATCAGCATCCTGACTCCGATGTCGATTTCCTGGTGGATTTCGAGCCGGGCCGGTCCCTCCTCGATCTCACGGGCCTGTGGCTGGACCTGGAGGCCGTGCTAGGCTGCAAGGTCGACGTTGTTTCCAGCCGCGGACTTAAGCCGCGGCTGGCACTTGAAGTGATGCGTGACGCTGTTTCACTATGAAGACGGACCGCGTCGTAGCTTCGCTCCCCAGCTGAATTTCGCAAGACACCCACGCGCGTAGCCACGCCGCCATCAATGATATACTCTCTGCATGTCCACGGCCGTCCTAAAGATGGAGCCGAAGTCCGAGGGGATTGCGACGCCCCGCAAGAAGCGGCCCAAAGAGCTTGCGATAATTACCGAATGTTGCACGGGGTGCGCGGGTTCACCGGCCTGCGTACCGTATTGCCCGGTGGCCGACTGCATGTACTGGGTTCCGGATGAGGACCACCAGCCGTTCGGCCACATCGAGGTCGACCCGGTTCTCTGCATCGGCTGCAAGAAATGCACCAGCAAAGGCCCGGACGGCGCTTTCCTCGACGGCTGCCCGTGGGACGCCATCGAGATGGTACCGATCGAAACAGTCGAAGCCCAGTTGGGCATTAAGATGCTGGTCTGAGCAACGTCCTTAGATCATGGCACTCGAAATTAATCGCAAGGAACGCGAGGGCGTCACCATCCTCGACATGAAAGGGCGCATCACGGTGGGCCCGGAGGCCACTGCTTTGCGCGAAGCCGTGGCGGCGGCCGTGGCCGATAACGTGCGCCAACTGGTGTTGAATCTGGCCCAGGTGGATTTCATCGATTCTACCGGCCTGGGCGCGGTGGTGATGTGCTCCACCACTATGCGCAAAGCCGGCGGAGCGGTGAAGCTGCTCAATCTCAATCGCCGCAATATCGAGCTGTTGGTGATGACCAAACTGGCCACCGTTTTCGAGACGTTCACCGACGAGACCGACGCCGTGAACAGCTTCTTTCCGGACCGCAAGCTCAATCAGTTCGACATTCTAAGCTTTGTTCAGCAGATGAAGAAAGAGGAATAACCGCCCGTGGCCCTGGTGGTGATTGGCGGCGTGGCTGCCGGCTTGAGCGCCGCGGCGCGCGCCCGGCGAATTGCGCCGAACCTGGAAATCGTCGTCCTGGAGAAGGGTCCGGTAATTTCCTACGGGGCCTGCGGCCTGCCGTACTTTGTGGAAGGCCGCGTGCGCGAAGCCAGCGACCTGATTGTCTACACGCCGGAATATTTCCGCCAGCAGCGCAACATCGAAGTGCGCACCGGCGCGCGCGCGGTGGCCATCTCCCATCCGCGCCGCGAAGTGACGCTGGAATCCGGCGCGCGCGTGCGCTACGAACACCTCATTATCGCCACTGGCGCCCGCTGCGACACCTGCGGCATGGGATCGCTGCCGCCACATGTCTTCACCTTGCACACCCTGGATGACGCCACTCGCCTGCGCGCCTTTCTGCGCGAGAAGCAGCCGCGGACCGGCCTGGTAGTGGGCGCCGGCTACATCGGGCTGGAAGCCGCCGACGCGTTCCGCCGCAACGGCCTGCGCGTCACCGTGCTGGAGCGCTCCGAGCAACTCCTGCTGCGCGGCGATGAGTGGTGGACCGGGCTGGTTCGCAAACAGCTCGCCGACTTTGGCGTGGAATTGCGCTGCGCCGTGGACGTGCGGTCGTTCGATTTTCCGGCCGACGTGGTGGTGCTGGCAGCGGGATTCAAGCCCAACGTGGAACTGGCTGCCGAGGCGGGCGTGGAAATCGATCGCAGCGGCGCGATTCGCACGGACGACCGTATGGAAACCAACCTGCGCGGCGTCTTTGCTGCCGGCGATTGCGCCGAAGTCGGCCACCTGGTCACCGGGCGGCCCACCTGGATTCCGCTGGGCACCACCGCCAACAAGGCTGGCCGCGTGGCCGGCGCCAACGCCGCAGGAGGCCGCGAGCGATTCGCGGGGGTGGTGGGCACATCCATCGTAGCGATCTTCGGAATGGGCTTCGCGACTACCGGACTCACGGCCACTCAGGCGTGGGCCGAGGGATTTTCGCCGGTGGCCGTGCAGATCCAAGCCAAGTCCAAACCCGGTTATTTCGAGGGGTCGAAAACCAGCGTCGAGCTGGTGGCGGATCGCGCCACCCGCAAGTTGCTGGGCGGCTCTGTGGTGGGCGAGGATGGCGCCGCCGGACGCATCAACGTGATCGCCACCGCCCTGCAGGCGGGCCTGCGAGTGGAGCAGTTCGAGCAGCTCGATCTGGCTTATTCGCCGCCGTTCTCCACGGTATGGGACCCGCTGCTGATTGCGGCGCAGCAACTGGTGAAGGAATTGTAGGGCTGCCGGCTCTCTATTCCAGCAGGTGCCCCATTTTTTCTTTTTTCGTCCGCAAGTACGCCTCGCGCGTCTCCACCACGTCGGCGAGGCACGGCACCCGCTCTGTAACTTCCACCCCGGCGTTCTCCACCGCGGCCACCTTCTCGGGATTGTTGGAAAGCAGGCGAATGGCTTTCAGGCCGAAATGACGCAGAATCGCACCCGGCAGCAGGTAGCTGCGCAGGTCCGAATCGAACCCCAGGCGTTCGTTGGCCTCCACCGTGTCGGCGCCCTGGTCCTGCAACTCGTAGGCGCGCAGCTTGTTCAGCAGGCCGATGCCGCGGCCTTCCTGGAGTTCGTAAATCACCATCCCGCGGCCCTCGGCGGCCACCATTTTGAGCGCGATTTCGAGCTGCGCGCGGCAATCGCAGCGCAGGCTGTGAAACACGTCGCCGGTGAGGCATTGCGAGTGGATGCGCACCAGCGGCGGCGGGTTACCGGCCAGATCGCCCATCGCGAGCACCACCGCTTCCTCGCTGAGTCCACTGTGGCTGCCTTCGAATCCGTGGATCCGGAAGGCGCCGAATTGCGACGGGAAATCGGCTTCCGCAACTTTTTGCAGCCGTAGGCCTAAGGAATTATGCATGCTGGCTATTGAGGACCCTGATGACTCTATTATAATGGCTTCCGGCATCCCATGAATCTGGAAGGCTACCTGACGCTGCTGCTGAAGCTCGCCGCCATGGCTGCCATTGCCAGCATCGTAGCCAGATCCAACACCTTCCAGTCGATGCTGATGCGGGAAACGCGCACCCTGGCCCAGCGGGCGGTTCTCGCCTTGTGGCTGGGGGTGGTATTCGCGGTCAGCGTGGGCGTGCGGGTGGCGGGTAACCAGCCGGCCTATCAAGCGGCGGATCTCGGCCTGGAGGGCAGTCTCATCGCCGGATTGCTGGGCGGTTACGTCACCGGACTACTGTCCGGAATCCTCGCCTGCCTGCCGGCTTTCTTCCATCACGAATACCTCACGCTGCCCCTGCTGGCGAGTGTCGGCGTGCTGGGCGGCCTGTTGCGCGACCTGGCGCCCACCCCGGAAGAAGTTTGGCGGTTTTCTCCCTACCCCGATTTGAACATCTATCGCTTTTTCAGGGAAAAGCGCGATCACTGGCGGACCGGCTTCCAGTTGATTTTCTTCGCCGCCATTTTGTGCGCCGAAGCTTTACGGCAGGGATTGGGGGAACTGTTTCGCGACCGCAACGGCGGAGACCTGGTCTTCTACCTCAAGCCGACCTTGGGGGTCGAACCGGGCCATTCGCTGGCCATCGCCGCCATCTACGCCACCACGCTGTTCGCCGTCGCCGTCCCGCTCAAGATCTGGAACAACACGCGCAACGAAAAGAAGCTCGAGGAACAGGAGCGTCTGCTGGTGGAGGCGCGCCTGGCGGCGCTTACCAGCCAGATCAATCCGCACTTCCTGTTCAACACCTTGAACTCGGTTTCGTCGCTGATTCGCACCGATCCCAACCAGGCGCGTGTCATGGTAGTGAAACTTTCCAAGGTGCTGCGCCGCCT
>CAZARO010000301.1:0-6525 GCA_964487165.1 uncultured Solibacteraceae bacterium
GTCCGGCGTGTTCATGGGCCACCCGTTGGCCGGCGGCGATGGCATTCACGTTGGCGTCCTCCTCCGGTTGGCGCACCGCCCAAAGGCGTTCGTACTATATAGGGAAATTTGACTTTTTTGTGGAGGAGAAGCAAGGCATGGTCTCTCGCGAAAATCGCGCGTGTCTCGTGTCTAAGGACTATAGCCACAGACCATCGAAAGCACGGCACTTTCAAGGCACAAAACCGGGGGAAGGCGCAGATAAGACGCAAATCTACCAGTGCTAAGTCTTGTGTTTTCAGTAGAGGGATCTGTAAGTGATTGAAAAAACTACCGTGTCAAGCAGGCGCTCTAACCAACTGAGCTACAAGCCCTCGTAACGACTTTCCAGTATATCACGCGCTTACCGGTCGACCAGCGACAGGATGGTCAGCGGCGCGTTCCCCTCCAGCCGATTATTCACGAACAAAAACAGGAACTGCTTGTTCTCCCGCGCCCGCCCGATGAGCACCCGCATCGACTCGCGCGCCTCGGGATTCTCATCCTGTATGTGCGTATACGGCTGGAACATCCCCACCGCATCCTCATACACCCGCCCGCGCCGCAGCAGCGCGCGGCTCACCAGAAAGTCGGCCGTTACCGACTCCGGTATCGCCATCTGATGGCGCAGTTCCGGCATCTTCGCCCAAGCGTTGTATACGTGCGCCACCCCGCGCGACCGCAGACACGCGAAGTAAGCCTTGTCCAGGAATTCGGGATTGCGAATCTCCACGGCGTAGCGGAATTCCGGCGGCAGCGCCGCCAGGAACGGGTCCAGGCGATCCAGAAACTCGCTCAATTCGCCGAAGCTGCGCTGCCCGAAGGCGCCAAACTCGAAAATCAGCAGCGCGGTCTTCTCGCGGTACGGCAACAGCGGACGGAGGAACATCTCCTGCAGCATGCGGCTGTCGAGGAAGCCTTCGTTGTCCTTGCCGGCCTGCGCTGCGTAGCGCGCGTGCCGCGGAAACACCTTGCAGGTGATCTGTTCCGGCACTTTGAAGGCGAAGCGGAAGCTGGCGGGCACGCGCGCGAACAGGCGCTGCCAGAATTCGTCCGAGGGGAATTGGTAAAAGGCGAAATCGCCGCACACCGTGGAGAACGTCTCCGCATATTCGCGCAGGCACTCCTGCTCGAACGCTTTTTGCGAGAAGCGCCCACGCGTCAAATAGCGTTCGCGCGAATAAATCTGCCCCAGCCAGCCTTCGTACTTCCACGAACTGCCGCCGATGTAGATATTCTGCGCCGCCAACGCGTGCAGCTTATCGGCCAGCCCGCCGCGATCGAACGAGCCCGGTTCGTCGAACAGTCCGCCTACCACGCCTGGGAGAACCGGAAGTAGAACGGGTCGGCGCCGGCCTCGATTACGCCGCTGGGATACATGCGGATCAACACCGGGGCCGATCCGCTGTCGTACCGCGATTTCACTTCCACCTTGTGCCCGCGCCGCTGCAGATCCTGGAAGACCGCCGCCGGCAGGCGCTCATCCAGCCCCAGAACTCCGGGATGCATATAGTGATTGTCGAAGCTGAGGACCAAGTGCTCCGACTGGAAGCGCGGATTCTCCACCGCGCTCTGCGCGTCGTACCCATACTCGATGGCCGCGAACAGCACTTGCAGCAGCCCCTGGTCCTGCTGGTCGCCGCCCGGCGTGGAGAGCGCAATCAGATTCTTTCCCGGCCCCACCACGATGGTCGGGCTCAGCGTCACCCGTGGCCGCTTGCCCGGCGCAAGCTCGTTCGGATGCCCAGGAATCAGCAGAAAACTCTGCGCCCGCTGGGTGAGTGGAATGCCGGTGTCGCCGGCGATCACCGGCGGGATCCACGCGCCCGAGGGCGTAATGGAAATCGCCACCCCATCTTTATCCATGGCGTCCACGCAGGTGGTGTCCTTGGCCACCGCCGCCGGGTCCAGCTTGTGGTGCGGGATCTCCGATTCCGACGGGTGCTTGGGCGGATGGTCGCCGATCTGCCCCGGCCGGAACTCCATCGACGCCTGGTCGGTAATCAGCTTGCGCCGCTCCTCGCCGTACGCCTTGGAGAGCAGAATGTCAGTTGGAATGTGGTTGAAATTCGGATCGCCATAGTAGGTGTCGCGGTCGGCGTAGGCTAGCTTCATGGCCTCGGCCATCACGTGGATATAGTTGGCCGAATCGAGCGCCATCTGGCCGATGGGGTAACCCTCCAGAATGTTGAGCGCTTCGATCATGGACGGGCCCTGGCTCCAGAATCCGGGCTTGTAGACGGTGTAGCCGTGAAAGGTGGTGGAGACCGCTTCCTCCGGCGCCACGTGAAAGGCCGCCATGTCTTCGTAGCGCAGCAATCCGCCGTTCTGCTTTGAAAATTCCCCGATCCGCCGGGCGATATCGCCGCGATAGAAGTAATCGCGCACCGCTTGCATCGCCTTGGCGCGCGGTGCGCCGGAGGCCAGCGCCTTCTTTTCCACGTCGGCCATGTTGCGCATGGTGCGCGCCAGGTCGGGCTGGTGGAAAATGTTGCCGGCCTGCAGAGGAACGCCGTTCGGCAGGTACACGCGCTTCGTGCTCGGCCAGGCGGACAGATACCGCTGGTCGTTCTGCAGTTCGATGGCGCGCGCCTCGTCGAGGGGGAAGCCGTCGGCCAGTTCGATGGCCGGCTGGAGCACCTCGGCAAACGATTTCGTGCCGAAATCACGCTCCGTCACGATGGCCGCGTCCACCATGCCGGGCACCAGCGCCGAGAGAATGCCTACCACCGGGACCCAATCCTTGAGACCGTTCGGTCCCGGCGGATCTTCGATTTCGAGGGGCGTGAGGATGTGCTCCCGAAAGAAATCGGCCGTGCCCAGCTTCGGCATGGTGCCCACGCCGGCGATGGCGAAAACTTTGCCCTCCTTGGTGCGCACCAGGATGGGCGCTTCGCCACCGAATCCGAAGCGCGAAAACTCACACACCGCCGCCGCCAGCATGGTGGCGATTCCGGCATCTACCGCGTTGCCGCCCGCCAGAAACATGCGCATGCCCGCTTCAGTGGAACACTCGGCGCCGGCGGCCACCGCGCCACGCAATCCGCGCGAGGGGAACCGCGACGGAAACGGCCGCCGCACCTGCCCCCACCCGTTGGCCATCGCCAAGGTTAAAAACACCGCCAGTGTGCGCGTCATAGAAGCCTCTATTGTAGGGGATCTTTCGCGATGCCCGGCTTGCGCGGCACTAGGATTCCTGTCAGACCGCGGCGGCCAGGGACCTTGCGGCCGCGGCGCGCGCATCCCCGGCGGGCACGAAGCCCTGCTGCCTGAGTGCCGCTTCCAGGCACTCCAGAACCAGCATGACATTCTCCGGCGTCGACCCGTAGCCCATGGTGCCGATGCGGAAAACCTTGCCCGCTAACGGCCCGAAGCCGCCGGCAATCTCCATGCCGTACTGCTCCAGCAGGTAAGCGCGCACTTTGCCGTCGTCCACGCCGGCGGGGACGCGCGGAGTGTTCAAGGTCCAAAGACGGTCCGCGGGGGCCTTCACCTGCATCTCCATCCCCATGGCTTCAATCCCGGCGACGAACGCCTCGTGGTTGCGGCGATGGCGCGACCAGCGATTCTCCAGTCCCTCGTCGAAGACCATCGCCAGGCCCTCGCGCAGCGCGAAGTAGAGCGTGGCGGACGCCGTGTGGTGATACTTGTGGCCGGTCAGGAAGCTGTCGATCAACTGCAGGTCGAGATACCAGGATTGCATCGGGGCGGTGCGCGCCTTGAGACGGTCGAGCGCGCGCGGCGAAACCGTCATGGGCGACAGTCCCGGCGGGCAGCCGAGGCCTTTCTGGGTGCAGCTATAAGCGATGTCGATGCCGTTTTCGTCCACCAGCACGGGCATGCCGCCGAGCGAGGTCACGCAATCGGCGATGGTGAGCGCGCCGGCCTCGTGGGCCGCTTCGCAGATGGGTTTGGCCTGATTGAACATGCCGGTGGAGGTCTCGGCCTGCACGAACCCCACCATGTGCGGCTGCTCGCGGCGGATGAAGTCGCGGACCTCCTGGGGGTCGAAGCGCTGGCCCCATTCCTTCGCCAGCTTCACCACTGCGGCGCCCTGGCGGCGGGCCATTTCGGCGATCCGGTCGGCAAAAAAACCGTTCGAAAGCAGAGCGAATTTGCGGCCCGGTTCGGCGAAGTTCGCCACTGCCGTTTCCATTCCGGCGCTGCCCGTGCCGGACACCGCCAGGCAGAACTGATTCTTCGTGGAAAAGGTATACGCCAGAAGCGAGCGAATCTGGTCGGCGGTTTCAAAGAAGAAGGGATCGAGGTGTCCCACCACGTTTTGCCCCATGGCGGCATACACGCGCGGCGCTACCATGCTGGGTCCCGGTCCGAAAAGCAGACGTTTCGGCGCCTGGAGAGTTGGATATTGCGACATAGAAGTTTTAGTTTAACGCGTAGCGGGCTCCGCGGGCCGTCGCGCGGACGAGCCGGCACAGTGCCGGCTTCACGCGGCCCGAAAAACACCGCGCGGTTCAAATCAAATAGTACTTGATCCACCGGCACAAGCCATCGGCAGTTCAGGCACCCGGTGAAACCCGGCCGTGTCACCATTAATGGCCACTTTGGGGACGATGTTGACCACCGTGACCGTAGCAGCATGACAGGCAGGGATAAAATGAACAAAATGGAATACGCGGTTGTCTACCACAAAACGCAAACCGGGTACAGCGCCAGCGTCCCGGACCTGCCTGGGTGTATCGCGACGGGCCGGACGCTTCCCACCACAAAACGACGCATGCGCGAAGCAATCACGTCGCACGTGAAAGGCATGCGGGAAGACGGTACCCGGATTCCACGCCCCACGACCCAGGTGGAACAGATGAAAGTGGGAGACGCCGCATAACCCCCGAACATTGGCTCCCCGCCCCCACGGCCCGTGTTCGGCGGCGAGATCGAGCACCCGGTCCCCGACAAGCGTCGCGTGGGCCGCGGCCAGTTTGTACGGGTGAGGCGGGCCATCTATAATAGGGAGTGCGCCGGGATAGCTCAGATGGTAGAGCGCTAGATTTGTAATCTTGAGGTCACGAGTTCGATCCTCGTTCCCGGCTCCATCCTTTAATTGACCTTATTGACCCCACGAAACCGCCGACTGCGCTGACAGCGCGCTCGCCCCTCCGAGATGGCGATCACGCCGTCAGCGATATGATTCTGGCCGGTTTTTCGCCGCGGGCCAAGACCCCCGAAAGCGGAAAAGTTGTAGGACCGGCGGTACTGGGCTAAGGTGCCAGAAAAGAAACTCATTTCTAAGCCGAAATAATACCCAATGGGTACTAGAGATCGGGTCGGTTTCTGTCGATAATACCCTTCTGCGGATACTCGTGTATTCGCCGACGAGTGCTGGGCTGAACCCGAGGCGCAAACATGGTCGCACCCTTTAATCGCGTGCTGGTGGTGGTCGTCATGACCATCCTGGTGGCGATTTTTGCCTGGATTTATGCCCGCGACCGCCAGCCCAGGGCGAAGTACTGGCTGATCGGCTGGATTGCCATCGAAGTCCATTTCGCATCGGCACTGCTCGATTCCTTCCACGTGATTTCGCCGGTCCTGGACAACTGGCTGTATTGCGTTCTGCTGGTGGCCGCGGCCGCCTTCTTCCATTCGGTCTCCGGAGCCTGCCAGACCGGCCGCCGTCGGATGGTTTTCTGGGGACTGATGTTCGCTCCGGCGATCGCTTACTGGACTGTCGAGGTCTTGGAGGTTCCGGGTGTCTGGGTGTATCGCGCGCTGCTGGGGCTGGTGCTCGCGACGGGCATCGGGCTGGCGCTGACACGGCAATCGAAGCCGCATCCGATAATCTATTTTTGGTGTTTTCTGGCGGCCGTACCGCCGCTGCTGGCCATGTGGCAGGCATCCAATCCTATGCTCGGCATGGAGACCATGCTATTCGAAGGCTATGCCCTGGCCGGCTGGGCCTATTGGCGCTACTACCGGCGTTTCACCCCCGGGGTGGTCCTCACGGCCGGCTCGTTTCTCCTGTGGGGGATGGTATGGCCGGTGGCGGAGTCGGCGGCGCTCCTGAAGATCCAGATTCCCGCCGACGTGATCTGGGATTTGCCCAAGTACTTCGTGGCTTTCGGCATGATTGTGACGCTCTTCGAGAACCAGACCGAGGTGCTACAACTGGAAGTGGCGGAACGCAAGAAGGCGGAGCAGAAGGCCAACGCTGCCAATCAGGCGAAGAGCATCTTCCTGGCGTCCATGAGCCACGAAATCCGCACGCCCATGAACGGCATCATCGGCATGACCGATCTGGTGCTGGACACCCCCCTGACCACGGAACAGCGCGAAGACCTGACGGTGGTGAAGAGTTCAGCCGAGTCGCTGCTCTCGGTGATTAACGACATTCTGGATTTCTCCAAGGTGGAAGCCGGAAAAATGGAGTTCGAACAGACCCCCTTCGATCTCTACGACCTGCTGGGAGAAATGACGCGCAGTCTGAGTTACCGGGCGCACCAGAAAAACCTGGAACTGGTCCACGACGTGCGCTGCGACGGCCCGCTCCAT
>CAZARO010000302.1:0-6504 GCA_964487165.1 uncultured Solibacteraceae bacterium
ACATGAAGACGCTGGGATGGTTGCGGTCGCGGCGCACCAGGTTCTCGAGCTGCGACAGGCCTTCCGGGTTGGAGGACATCATGCGGGTTTCGTCGAACACCAGCATGCCCAACTCATCGGCGGCATTCAGCAGCTCCGGTGTGGGCGGATTGTGCGACGTGCGCAGCGCGTTGCAGCCCATTTCCTGCAGCATGCGCACGCGGAAATATTGCACCGCGTCGGGCAGCGCAGCGCCCACGCCGGAATGATCCTGATGGTTGCAGGTGCCCTTCAGCTTGACCGATTTGCCGTTCAGCGAGAAGCCCTTTTCGGCATCGAAGCTACAGGTGCGGATGCCGAAAGGCGTCTCGTAGCGGTCGGTAAGGGCGCCGCCAGCGTCAATCTCGGTGACCAGCTTGTACAGATTGCGCTCTTCGAGAGACCACAGGACGGGCGCTCTCACCACCACCTGCTGCTCCGTGAGCAACTCGCTCCAGTCGCCGATGGATTGCGGCGCGCTCACCGTCTTCACCACCAATTTGCCCGCGGGGTCGACAATGCTCGAAGTGACGCGCGCATTGCGGACGGCCTTGCCGTGGTTCTCCACCTCGGTGCGAATCTTGATGGCCGCTTCGCCGGGACGCACTTCGGCACGCGCGAACGCGCCCCACTTCTTCACGTGCAGCGGGTTGGTCTTCACCAGCCAGACGTGCCGGTAGATGCCCGCGCCTTCATAGAACCAGCCGTCGCTCTGGGTGGCGTCCACGCGAACCAGCAGTACGTTCCTGCCGCCGGGCGCGACGAAATCTGTGAGGTCAAAGCTGAAAGGATCGTACCCGCCGATGTGGCGGCCGATGTAGTAGCCGTTACAGATGACCGCGGCCTCACGATAGGCGGCGTCGAATTCCACCGTGATACGCTTGCCCGCATCGGACGCCGGCAGTTCGAAGATGCGGCGATACCAGCCGACGCTGGTCGCGGGATAGGTCCGGCCCAGGGGATAAAAGCCCTTGCTCTGCAGCTCCGGATCGTTCTGAAAAGGCAGCTCGATGGCCCAATCGTGCGGCAGGTCGACGGCTTTCCAATCGCTGTCGTCGAAGGGCAGCGTGCTCACGGCGCCGAAGTTCCCGGTCTTGGAGAAATTGCCGCGGAAGTCGAAATCCTGGGACGCGTCGGTGGCGTGGCCGAAGTGGAAACGCCAGCCGAAATCGAGCAGCAGGCGCTCCCGGCCGGCGTTCGGAAGCCCCGCGGCGGCGGGCGGGGGCGTCTGTGCCTGCGCTTGTTCGCTGAAGGCGGACTCCGCCGCTGCGGCCACGGCTGGCATCGCCAGAGTGGTCTTCATCAAATCCCTGCGTGTCATAAAACGATCTCCTGGTGGGCTGCCAACCCTGGCTGTGCCCAAAGGGCGCCCACACCTTTCAGGCGGCCCGGCCGGCTGGAAAGCCGGCCTGCAGGCAAGATTGCCTGCCCCACTGTTTATACCAACTCGATCTTCAAGGTGACGGCGTGCTCGCTGGGCTTCTGTTCGGGCAATCCCACTATCAGCCCGTTGGCGTCCTGGCTATATTTCAGCTTCCCTTTGTGCCCCAGCAATTCCACATTGCGAATTTTGACCCGGCTGTCGGTCAGCGACGGCACCAGGGCCTGCGCGGTCGGCCAGCCCATCACAAATGCGTACAACGTCTTGCCTTTGGTGGTGAAACGGATATCCTGCGCCGAAAGAGCCTTGCGGCCGTTCTCGTTGAATTGGCCTTCGCCCTTCTGCGCGGTGGCCGGACCTTCGCCGAAAATCTTCCACGGCCGCGTTCCGTAGATGCCTTCGTTGTTGACCGCCATCCACGCGGTGATCTCCGCGAGAATCGCCAGCTCGCGCGAATCGGGCTCGCCCGACCCGGGCAGCGGGAAATTCAGCAGCAGATTCCCGTTGCGGCTGATGATATCCACCAGCATGTCGATTACCGTCTTGGGAGTCTTGTAAGTGATGTCGCGCTTATAATGCCAGTTACCGACGCAGGTGTCGGTCTGCCACGGATTGACGCTGATTCCATCGGCCAGCCCACGTTCGAAGTCAAGCACGCAAGTGCCGGTCTCGCAATCCTCTTTGCGCTTGCTGTTGTAAACCGCCTCCGGTTTGGAGTTATAGAGGTGCGCCACTAAGTTGAGCCCGTATTCTTCGAAGGGCAGGGCGCCATCGGTATAGAGAAGGTCGGGCTGATAGCTGTCTACCAGGTCTTTAATGCGGTCGAACCAGTGTCGCTTCCAGGTGTCGGGAATCTTGGCGTCGTCCCAAGTAAAGTCCCGTGGATAATCATTCGCCAGTTCGTGATACAGGTCGAAATTCTTAGGGTCGGTGCCATCGTAAGGCGCGCCGGCGTACTGGCCGGACTTATCGGAATCGTGACTCGTGCCGAACCACTTATAACTGATCCATAAGTGCTCGCTAACTCCGAATTTAAGGCCGCGCTTCAGGGCCGCCTGGCGAAACAGCCCCACCACGTCCTTCTTGGGGCCCATATTCACCGCGTTCCAGCGCGTGTGCTTGGAGTCCCACATGTCGAAGTTGTCGTGGTGTACTCCCATGCTCACGAAATACTTCGCTCCCGCCTTCTGATACAGATCCATCAGGTGCTCGGGATCGAATTTCTCGCCCTTGAAGGTAGGAATCACGTCCTTGAAACCGACTTTCGATTGCGGCCCGAAATGTTCCTGGTGCCATTTGTATTGCGGATGGCCTTCGATGTACATCTGGCGCGCGTACCAATCGCCCTGCTCGGGCGCCGATTGCGGCCCCCAATGCGCCCAAATGCCGAATTTCGCGTCGCGAAACCAATCGGGTACACGGTAAGCCTTCAGGGATTCGCGCGTTCCCACAAAAGGCCCTTTATGAATGTCGAACGTGGGTGTCTGCGCCGCGGCGCGTCGCAAAACGGGCGCTGCCGCCAGCATTCCCAGGGCACTTCGTCTGCTAATTTTCATAATTGCAACTCCTCGTCGAAACAAACCGCGACCTTGCCGCACTTGCCGGAAGCCATCAGGGCATACGCCTGGGCGACGTTCAGGAGCGCGAAGCGGTGGGTCACCAAGTCGGCCGGGTGCAAGTTCCAGCGCACCAGCCGCTCCACTAATTCTTCCATCAGCCAGGTAGACGTCACCCAGGAACCGTAGATGGTCTTCTGATCGTGAATGATATCGGGAGACGGATTGAATTCCACCCGTCCGCCCTCGCCCAGGAAGACGATGCGGCCCCACTTGCGGGTGGCGCGGATGGCCGTGGCGCGCGCCCCGTCGTTAGCCGAGCAATCGATGGCGCGCTCCACCCCGCGCCCGCCAGTCAGCGCGCGCACCTGGGCCACGTTGTCGGGCCCGCTGGGCAGCGCTTCGTCGCACAGACCCAGGCGGAGCGCCAGTTCGATGCGCTCCGCAACCACGTCGATGCCGATGATGCGGTGCGCTCCCAGCTTCCGGCAGAGCGCGCCCGCGGCCAGCCCGACTGGCCCCAGGCCGGTGATCAGCACATCGTCATCGCCGCTGATCCCGATCTTGCGCAGCCCTTCGTACACCGTGCCGAAGCCGCATGCCACCTGCGCCCCGTCACTGTAAGTGAGCTCGTCGGGAAGGTGAATCAGATCCTTCTCTTCGGCCAGCAGGAAATCGGCCATGCCGCCGTCGCGCTGCCAGCCGTAGGCGCGGCGATAGCGCTCGCTGGTGCAGGAAATCATGTAGCCGCGCCGGCAATCGTTGCACACCCCGCAGCCGGAGATGTGATAGACGATGACGCGATCGCCCACGCCGAATCGCCGGCAGCCCGGCCCGGCCTTCACGATCCGGCCGCACGGTTCGTGGCCGGCGATCACGCCCTGGTAGCCTTCCGGCCCCTTGCCCAGGTGCTCATGGTAAATGCAGCGGATGTCCGACCCGCAAATCGTCGACGACTTCATGCGCAGCAGCACTTCGCCGTGGCCCGGTTCAGCAACCGGCGCCTCGCGCAGCTCCACGGTACTGTTGCCCGGTAAATACGCGCCCGTCATTGTGCGATGGCTCCATTCGGATCCCAGAGATCTTCCCAGCTCTGGCCCGGCTTCCATAGAAAAACCTGCCCCTTAATCAACCGGCAATTGCGGTCGATGCCGGCGATGGCCGCCATGTCTGCGTCGCTGAGCGGCGCGCCCGCGGCAGCTTCGAGGTTCGCCCGGTAATTGCGCGGATTGGTGGAAAATGGAATCGGCGTCTGCCCGCGCTCGACCGCCCAACGGATGGCCACCCAGGCGGGATGCACGCGCAAACGCCGCGCTATTGCGACGATCACGGGATCTTCGAGGTCCACGGTATCTTCCGCGGTACGGTCGCGCTCCGGACGGCCGGGCGACCCGAGCGGGCTGTACCCCACCGGCGCGATGCCATGGGCGCGCACGAAATCGAACAACTCCGGCTGCTGAAAATGCGGATGCAGTTCCATTTCGTTCACCGCCGGGCGTATGCGCGCATCGCGCAGCACCAGTTGGAGCTTGGGGATGGTCATGTTCGACGTGCCGATGTGGCGTGTCAACCCGAGGTCTACGAGTTTTTCCATCTGCCGCCACGTGCGCATAAAATTCTCGTGGATGTAAGGGCGCGCGTCGGGACTGCGCGCATCCACCGCGCATCCCGGCGGATGGAAATTGGGGAACGGCCAGTGAACCAGATACATGTCGAGGTAATCGAGCTGCAGGTCGGCCAGCGACTGCCGGCATTGCGGAATCACATCGCTCTCGGCATGCTTGTCGTTCCACAGCTTGGAGACGATCCACGCGTCTTCGCGGCGCAAACCGGCGCGGAACGCCGCGGCCAACGCGTGACCGATGCTAGCTTCGTTGCCGTAGACGGAGGCGCAGTCGATATGCCGGTAGCCGATGGCGAGCGCGTCCTCGACGGCGGCGGCCACTTCGCCGGCGGTCACGTGATCGGAGCCGAAAGTTCCCAGTCCGATGGCGGGCATGAGGGCGCCCGTGTGCAGCCGGCGTTGGGGTATCGACGCGGAATCGACGGCCATGGTTTCCCCTATGGTAAAACGTTTCAGGGTGGCGGGGAGCTACCGGGACGAAAAGCCGATGAACGCCGATAGATTCACTGCCAGAGCGGGTGAAATCAAAGCCCTGTGGGATCGCGCCATCGCGCTGTTCGGCCAGGGTCAATATGACGGCTCGCTCGAATGCCTGCGGACACTGGAAGCAAGCATGCCGGATAACCCGCAGCTTCTCTCGAACCTGGGGGTGGTCTACCGGGACAGCGGCGACCTGGTGCGCGCCGAGCAATATTTTCGGCGCGTTTGCGCGGTGCGGCCGGACGACGCCGCGGCACATTTCAACCTGGCGGTGACGCTGTTGCGCGCCGGCCGATTGCGGGAAGGTTTTCAGGAGTACGAATGGCGTTGGCAGGTGGCGCAATTCGCGCCGCAGCGGCGAAAATATTCGCAGGCCTTGTGGCGCGGCGAACGGCTCGAAGGGCGCCGCGTCCTGATTTATGGCGAGCAGGGCGCGGGCGACGCCATCCAATTCGTTCGTTATGCGCCCCTGGTGCGGAGTGCCGGGGGCAAAGTGATTCTCGAAGTTCTGCCCCACCTGGAACGCCTGATGAGCTGGCTGGACGGAGGATATCCGGTGGTCAATGCGCTCACCGCGGGCGTCGAGTTCGACGTGCAGTGTCCGATGATGAGCCTGCCGCAACGTTTCGGTACGGAGCTCGATTCGATTCCTCCGGCGGCCCGATTTTCGATTCCCGCGGGGCTGCGTGCCAAGTGGGCCGCGCGATTGCGGACGGAACGGAGCGGCGTCGGGGTAGTTTGGGCCACCAATCCGAGCTACCTGAATAACGCCGCCCGGTCGGTGCCGCCCGGTGATCTTCTGCGTCTTGCACGGCTTTCCGGCGTCCAGCTTTGGAGTCTGCAGGTTGGTCCCGCGGCGGCGGAAACTCCCGATGGCATGGTGAATCTATCGGAGGAATTGGTGGACTTCGCGGAGACCGCGGCGGTAATCTCGGAACTGGACTTAGTAATTACGGTAGATACGGCGGTGGCGCACTTAGCGGGGTCGCTGAGTAAACCTGTGTGGCTGCTGCTCGCATATACCGCCGACTGGCGTTGGCTCCTCGATCGCGAGGACTCGCCCTGGTATCCCGGCATGAGACTCTTCCGGCAGACGCGCCCGGGCGAGTGGGGCGATGTCGTGGAGCGTGTCACTAAGGAGCTGGGACGGTGACGGGTCTCGGCGGATGGGCTACAAGGTAGCTCAGAAGAGATGAACCCCGTGGCTGGCAATTCTGTCGTTCGCGCTCGCATCGATGAACGCACCAAGAGGGAGGCGGCTACCGCTCTGAAGAAAATCGGTCTTACCGTGTCCGACGCCTTTCGCATGCTGCTGGTGCGCGTAGCGGCGGAAAAGGCCCTGCCCTTCGAGCCGCTCAATCCTAACGCCGTCACCCTTGCCGCGATGAAGGCCGCGCGCCGGGGCGAGCTAGTCAAGGTCGGCAAGCCGGACAAACTGCTGCGAA
>CAZARO010000303.1:0-6492 GCA_964487165.1 uncultured Solibacteraceae bacterium
AAGACTATCGCCGCTCCCTACGTGCTGCGGGCCTACAGCGGCGCTCCAGTGGCGACTCCACTGGAGTGGGCGGAGGTGCGCCACGGCCTGCACCCGGCGCAGTTCAACATCACCAATGCGCTGGCCCGCTTCGCCGCGCGCGGCGACCTGTTCGCCGGGGTCCTGCATGCTCCCCAGGAACTGCACGCCGCGCTGGGGAAGATTGAGAAGCTCATGAAGTGAGTGCCTGGACGCCGCTATCGGGCAGCCTGCGCATGCTACTACCCGACTCTACCCCAGCAGGCGATTCACTTCGCGCATCACTTCGAACGCGTCCGCAACATAAAGGATGTCGGCCTTCCCGCGGGCCCATCCGCAGTTGGCGTCCAGATTGATGGCGCGCCGCTCGGTGACGAATCGCCAGCCCACCACGTGGGGCTCCTCGCCATGGCAGCAGGTGGAGAGTCCCTTCGGGTGGCGCGGCGTAGCGCCGGTCTGCCCGATCTGGTTCAGATGGGTCATGAACGGCAAGACGGCGTCACCCTCGCCGCTGGAATCGACCAGCGACTTGCTACCGCCCAAAGATGCCTTGGCGCTGCGCAGGAAATGGAGAATCAGTTGTTCCGCCTCCGCGCCGTGGACCTTGCCATCCGCCTGCTTCTTGGTCCAGCCGGCGCCGGCCACGAAGAGCAGCTTGGCATCGGGCCGGATGGTCTGCTCGTCGGCCTTGGGCGCCTGAATGCCGGTCACTTCGGTGCGCGATGGCGGCATCTCCACTGCGATGGTCTCTACCGCCGCCACGCCGGCGGCGCCGCTCCAGGCGGGAACGCATCCGGCATCGAGCAGTACCATCCACGGCCGCTGCTGCCGCGTGAGCACCGCCTCCATGCGCTGGCGATAGAACCAGCGGGTGACCGCCGGAACGCCGTTCCGGATGGCGATGTTGGTAGCGTGGGTGTCCACGCGGCCGCCCACCCGGAAGGCCACTCCGGGAATGGCGCGCGACCACCGCGAAGTGGACGGCGCCAGCACGAGTTTCGCATCGGCGGCGCGGCACAGGGCCTCCGCGGCGGCGGCATCGGTGGCATAACGGGGCTGCGCGAACGCATCGCCGGTAACGGCCAGGACGCGTACCGCGCCCGCTCCGGCGATCTGGCCGGCGGCCGCCTGGGCATCGGCGCCCACCAGCCCGACGGTCAGTTCTCCGCCCATTTCCGCACTCAGCGCCAGGGCCGCGGACAGCGCCTCCAGGGCTGGCCGCGCGAGTTTGCCATCGGCCTCGACATGCGCCAAAAGTAAGATGGATTCCATGATTATTCCTCCCCGATCCAGGCCACGATTTCGCGCGCAATCTCCGCCGCCGGGAGGTTTTTCACGATGCGCGTTTCGCGCCGCTGCCGGGGCAGCGTCACCGACGCGAAACACAGCCCGGCGCTGCCCACCGGCGCGGCCTTGGCGCGCTGCAACGCCGGCATGATGGCCCGCATGTTGGCCATCCCCACCTGCGGATTGTTGCGCGGCTCGGGCAGATGGCCGGTGGCCCAGCCCAGCACCGCCGGCGGACCGCTGCACACCGATACCTGGTGCTGGCCGCTTTCCACGCGCTCCAGAATCTCAAAACTGCCATCGTCGCGGACGGCGATTCGGTCCACGCCCTGAAACTGCTCCCCGATTCCCAGCCGCTCGCCCACCATCTGCAGCGTGGAGCCGGCGCCGCGCGAGGCCGATTCCCACCCGCCGAACAGCAGCAGCCGCGCACGGTCCAGCCCGGTGATGCCTTCGATTCCCGTGGCCAGCGCCGCTGCCGTTTCGAACGAGTCACTAAAGCCCGACGCCGGCCCATCGAGCGCCACCAACTCAAAGGGAACCTTCTGCGCCACGGTCATCATCACCTGCTGGAGCTTGGCTTTGGGCCCCAGGCTGACCAGCCAAACCTTGCTGCCGGGCGTCTTTTGCGCCAGGTGGGCGGCCTCGAACAGGGCGTGGCCCGCCCACGGGTCGAGAATCGCCGGAAGCATCATTTCGTTCTTCAGGGACGGACCGGCCGGCCCAATTACGGGCTCCAGCGTTTGTAACGGGTCGGGGACCAGCGTGCCGCAGACCACTATTTGAAAAGGGGTGCTCATGGATTGAACTCCAGTATAATCGGACTTCTTTGTCGTTTTCCAGTGTCTGTGGATTATTTCCGCAAGCGGCCTGGCCCGACTTTCGCCTGTTTGCGGGGTAGGGCACCGGTGTCGAGGGCCGCAGGCCCGTCAAATAAGGCTCCAGACAGGCGCTTCCGCCGGAAGCGGTCCGGCTGGGTGCGGTCACCGAATCTCTAGCTCTGCCTGTGATTGCCGCTGGCTGGGCTGCGGCACCAGCCGGGTCGAAATCCGTCCGGCGCACCGCCTTGACCTCATGATGGCGAGCGTACACAGCCGCTCGGCCATCGCCGCACATTCCGCGCGGCGAACCGTAAGAGTCCCGGCCTGCAGCGCATTCATGGTGGTCTTTCTGCCCACGCTGGCCGATACCACCGTGATGGGGGACGGCCTTTCGCACGTGATTCGCTTGCCGGCCTCGAATCCCTTCATCCCGGGCAGACCGGATGTCCATGGAGATGACGTCCGGCGCCGCCTTGTCGAGAATGCGCAGCGCTTATTAACAACTACCGGAAGATTGTCGCCGAGCCGCGAGTGCGGTGGTTCAGAGGGACACGCGGTTCCAGGCAGTAGTGCGCGATCTGTTTGGCCAGTGGCGAAAAGATCTGGCTGATATCGGCCTACAATTGCCGGCGCAGCCGAGAAACTCCCACCGCCGATGAATACTTGAGTAGTCGAGCCAGCCCGTAAGAGTCGGTCCGCGTGGGAAGCCTGGCGTTTCGGAACCAAGCCATTTAATCTTCCTGGTGAAAATTTTCCCCGCGCCGGGAAACAGAATCGCGCCTTCTGCATCTTACTGTCGAAATGTTACTCACACATTGTCGTCACGGCGCGACGTTCCTCGCCGCTTTTTTCGTCCTGCATGTCGCGGTGGCTCCGTCTTCCCCGCAGAGCGCTACGGCCAGCACGGAGACAGCCGCCCGGCTGCCCGCGCAGCAACTGGACGACCTGGTGACGCCGATCGCCCTTTATCCGGACTCGCTCGTCGCCCAGGTGTTGGCCGCGTGTACTTACCCCATCGAAATTGCCGAGGCCGAACAATGGGTGAAGGACCATCCCAAGTGGAAGCCGCCGAAGCTCATGGACGAAGCGAAGAAGCAAAAGTGGGATCCCAGCATAAAAGCGCTGGTCGCCTTCCCCGACGTGCTCGGCATGTTGAACCAGAGTATAAGCTGGGCCACGCAGCTCGGCAATGCGTTTCTGGCCCAGCAGGCCGACGTGATGCAGGCAGTCCAGACCATGCGCGCCGAAGCCCAGGCGAAGGGGACCCTGCATACCACATCGCAGGAAACCGTTGGCACGCAAGAGCAGAACGGCAAGAGCGTAATCACCATCCAGCCGGCGAATCCCGAGGTCTGGTATGTCCCCACTTACAACCCGGCATACATCTGGGGACCGCCGGTGTGGGGAGTTTATCCACCGCTCATTTATCCCGGCGTGGACGTAGGCTTCGGATTCTTCCCGGGCGTCGACATAGGCCTCTATTTCGGCGGCTGGGGCGGATGGGGTTGGGGCGGATGGGGCTGGGGTCCCAATTGGTTCGGCGGTGGTATATTCATCGACTATTCGTTCTTTCACCGCTATGGTTTCGGCGAATTCCACGGTGAGCTCGGACGGTCGTCATGGGTACACGACCCGGGACACCGGCTCGGCGTGCCGTATCCCAATCGGGAGGTTTCCGGCCGGTTTGCGGGTGCCGGCAGCCGCTTTGGCGGAGCGCCGAGTTTCAACCGCGGGGAGCTCGGCTCGCAGCGTTTGGGCAATCCAGGGTTTGAGCAACGTGGATATACCGGAAGTCACAGCGTGTTCGGCGGGTATCACGATGGCGGCCTGACGCGCATGCAGAGCGACCACGGCTTCTCCAGCATGGGAATGGGGCGTGCGATGGGCGGGTTCGGTGGCGGAGGGAGGCGATAACGCAATGAATGTCAAATTCTGTTTCGTTTACGCGGCCATGACGATTGCAGCCGCGGCGCCATGCCTGGCGCAGGAGCACTTCGATTCCGCGGAGGCGGCGGCGCAGGCGTTGATCAACGCGGCCAACAACCACGATTCCGCCCGGCTGTCGGCGGTTCTTGGCCCGGAGGCGCAGGCAACTCTCAGCTCCGGCGACGCCGCGCAGGATCGCGCCGAGCAGACGGAGTTTACCACTCTCGCCCGCGCCAAACATCGCCTCGAAATGTGCCCCCTGGACGCGAACCGCGCCATCCTCTCGATTGGCGATGCCGACTGGCCCTTTCCGGTCCCCATCGTGCGCACCAACGGCAAATGGAGTTTCGACGCTTCTCAAACCGCGGCGGAGATGCGCGCGCGCCAGATCGGCGCCAATGAAATAGATATCATCGAGATTTGCCAGGGGTACGTGGCGGCCCAGCAGAAGTACGCCTCAGAAGATCGGGACAAGGGCGGAATGCTGGTCTATGCCCGCCGCCTCATGAGTACGCCGGGCCAGCACGACGGGCTGTATTGGGAGGGCGCGGGCGAGCCTCTGATTCCCCAGGGTCTGGCCCAAGCGGCCGGGGACGGCGGCCGGAACACGGCGGCCAAACCCTACCACGGATATTATTTCCGCATTCTGGAAGAGCAAGGTTCGAATGCTCCCGGAGGAGCGCACGCTTACATGGCGGGAGGCAAGTTGATGGGCGGGTTCGGACTGGTGGCGTGGCCGGCGGAGTATGGAGTGACGGGCATCCACACCTTCATCGTGAACCATAACGGTGTGGTGTATGAGAAAGATATCGAGGCCGCTGACGGCAAGGCGCCGGCGCCGGTGACCCGCTTCGATCCCGACGATTCGTGGATGCGGGTGGAATAAAAGCCCGCGGCCCGCTCGTGCGCGCGAAGCCTATTTTCCCGAGGTGTCCGCGGAGTGGATCTCGGCGATGTAGCCGCCGGGGAATTCAACCATCGCGGCACTGCGCCGGCCGGCTGTGTATGGGCCGGTGAGAATGGAAACACCGGCGGATTTAGCCTTGGCGAGGGTCTCGTCCAGGTTCGAGACTTCGTAACCGCTCACCTCGCGGCCGTACGGATAGGGGAGATGACCATCGGTGACCAACACTCCCAGCGTGCCGAAGGCCGAAGAGATGCGAATGCGCCGATAGGTATCCGCCGGGCGCCCGATTTCAATTCCGGGAGCATGCGCGTCGTCGGAAATCACCTTCCCGTGCGAAAAAGCCAGGAAACTGCGGGTAAACGCGTCGGCTCTTTCCGTCGACACATAGACGCGGTTCTCCGGGATAGAGCGAAGTGGCGCGTAAGACGGTGGCGCCGTGTGCCAATAAAGCTGCATATTGACGCCGCCGGGCCACTGAATCACCGCATCGCGGCCGATAGGATCGTTGAAGGGACTGACCAGCACGTCCGCGCCATCAGCTTCCGCCGCACGGAGGGCGGCATCCAGGTCGATCACCAGATAACCCGTCCGTTCCAGTCCAAACGGGTAAGGCACGGGCGTTTTGAAGCCGAACACGGACAGCGTTCCGGCGGGCGTCATCACCAGTTGAGACATGGTGCTGCTGGGCGTGGGCGTGACGGTGAACACACCCTGCTTGGAAGCGGTGCCGCCGAAGGTCGCCAGAAGACTGGTGACGAAGCGGTCGAAATCCTGCGGTGGCACGTAGACGTGGGTGGTGTCGTATTGCGCGCCCACCGCGAAGTCAGGGTCCGCCGCCGTGCCGGGGCTCGCGGCGGTGAGCGCGAACACCGCGGCGATGGTAGCAGTCGGCAATCGTTTCATGCGTACCATTCTCTCTCTCAGTGGCTGAGGCTGGTCGCAAAAACGGGCTCGCTCGCGTCAGCGATGGGCTTCGATGGACGACAGATTGTAGCGGCCCAGGAAGACCGGCTCGACGGTCGGCGGTGTGTTGGTCGCGATGTCCCTGGGGTATGGAGCTGCCTGTAATGTGGGAAGCGCCCAAATATTTCCGTTTCGCAAGTCGATCGCGATCTTGCCCGCAAATCTCCGGTTGCCGTCGGGAGTCACCACATTGGTGACGCCGGGCTCCACGTAGAGCCATGCGGCAGTGCGATCCTGCGCGTGTACGGTTGCGGGTTTCCAGGGGGCCTGCTGGTACGCGGCGCCGGCCACGAAGGCGATAGCGGCAATCGCAATGGTGACCAAACGGTATCGTGCGGCCGCTGGAGTCATAGTTGTGCGCGTTTCCTTTCGACTCTCTACTTGCAAGCTGATTGCCATTGTCACGGCGATTAAATCAGGCAGTTAGATGAGGGACACGCTCACAATCCACGTAGCCGTGTCGAAAACTGGCGACACAGGTTGCCGCTAACTACTTTCTGGCGCAAAATTCAGTGTCCGGTCGTCGATGACCACTCCCTTACGGTCGTGGCTCAGTAAGAAGTCTCGTGG
>CAZARO010000304.1:0-6471 GCA_964487165.1 uncultured Solibacteraceae bacterium
GGCGAAGAGCTGCCACTGGTTCGGCCAGCCGCCGCGTCGGCTGTCTCGCCGCCGGGTGACGAGCCTTTGCCGGTGTGGCAAGCGCCGCGCCCGCGTGACAGGGTGCGCAGCCCACGACGGGCGCGCTCGCGCAGCCCATACCCGGCAACTGGAACAGCCGTGCCGACGAGAGGCTCCGCTGGATCAGGCAGCGCTCGAAGCCGTCCCACCCTTCCACCCGCACCGTTCCGCCGCGCCTCTCCACTTTGTAGACCGCCGCGGCGCCGTATTCCGCGCTGAGAGCAGGCAGCGACCAGCCGGACGGATCGAGCATGTTCATGCCGCCCTGCCGGTCTATGACGATGGCGATGTCCTGAAGGCTGGAGTCTGCGGAAGCGGCTATGTCCAGGATGTCTTCGGCCTGTTGCAGGAAACCTCTCACGAAAAAGCTTATCGGCCGGGATCGGCCTTTTTTCGAAAGTTTGACAAGGTGAGCCCCGGTGAGGTAAAAAACAACATGGAAAACCCCTCCCGGCGCCTCTTTCTCGCCGCCAGCGCAGGAGCCCTAGCCACGCGGTTCTCTTTCGCCCAGACCCCGCCTGAACTCTGCTCCCTCACTCTGAAGCAGGCCTCCGACGGCATTCGGGCCAAGAAGTTCTCGCCCGTCGATCTCACCGAGGCTTGCCTCGATTCCATCAAGACGTGGAACCCGAAAATCAACGCCTGGATCACGGTGATGCGCGAAAAGGCGCTGGCGCAGGCGAAAACCCTCGCCGACGAACAGGCCGCCGGACACATCCGCGGCCCCCTGCACGGGATTCCCATAGGCATCAAGGACAGCATCGATACCGCCGGCGTGCGCACCACGGCCGCCAGCGCGGTGTACGAATATCGCTTCCCCTCCGAGGACGCCGAGGTGGTCCGCCGCCTGAAAGCCGCCGGCGCGGTGCTCATCGGCAAGGCCAATATGCACGAATTCGACGCCGGCGCCTCCTCCGCCGTCAGTTATTGGGGCCCGGTGCGCAATCCCTGGAACCTGGAGCGCATTGCGGGCGGACCTTCGGGTGGATCGGCCGCCGGCGTCGCCATGGCCAACTGCTTCGCCGCCCTGGGCACGGATTCCGGCGGCGGCATTCGCATACCGGCCTCGGACTGCGGCGTCACCGGGCTCAAGGCTACCTACGGCCGCGTGAGCCTGCGCGGCATCGTGCCCTTTGCCTGGTCGCTCGATCATTGCGGACCCCTGGCGCGCACCGCCGAGGATGCCGCGCTGGTGCTGCAACAGATCGCAGGCTACGACCACCTCGATATCGACAGCGTCGACAAGCCCGTCCCCGATTTCGCCGCCGGACTCACTGCCGCGGTGGCGCAGTTCCGCATCGGCATCGCGGCGCAGTTTTACGATCACCTCGACGACGACGTGGCGCATGCCGTAGAAGACGCGCTCGCCATCCTGAATAAGTTGACCAAGGGATCGCACGAAGTGGGCATGCCTTCGCTGCTGCACGCCGGCGTCACCGCGGAGATCGCCGCGTACCACGAAAATCTCCGCGGCGTGAACGGCGGCGGATACGAGGCGTCGACCGCGCGGGTCTTCCCGGCGGCGCAGGACGCTTCCCGCGCGGTCGATTATATTCGCGGCTGGCGCGAGTTGACTATGGTTAGGCGCACGGTGGATGAGGAGTTGTTCGCCAAACAGAACGTGGATGTCCTGGTGGCGCCGGTGGTGCGCCATGTGCCCGCGCTGATTGAGGAGGACCTGAATCCCGGCGGAGGCGGCGGCGGCGGAGGCGGTGGAGGTGGCGGCGACGCGCCAGCAGCAGGTGCAGGAGGCGGCGGCGGACGCGGGGGAGCAGGCGGCAACAGCGCTTCGCGGCCCGCGCTCGACGAGGAAGAAAACACCCGGCCCTTCAACGGCTACGGACTGCCAGTGATCTCCATCCCTTGCGGGTTCTCGAAAGAAGGCCTGCCCATCGGCCTGCAGATCGCCGGACCGCTCTTCGCCGAAGCGAACGTGCTGGCGCTGGCCCACGCCTATCAGCGCGAAACCGACTGGCATAAGCGAAAGCCCGGTCTGCAGCTCGATACCAAGGTGCCGATGCTGTCGAAGACCGCGTCCGAGCAGACCGGCGGCTAGCCGCGAAGGAAACCCACATGCAGAATCCAGGCGACCCCATCTATTGGACCCTCAAGCAGGCTTCCGAAAGCCTGCGCGCCCGCAAGGTCTCCTCGGTGGAGCTTACGCAAGCGTGCCTCGACCGCATTGCCGCCTTCAACCCCAAGATCGACGCGTGGATCACGGTGATGCGCGAGCAGGCGCTGGCCCAGGCGAAGGCGCTCGACAAGGAACAGGCGGCGGGCCATTGGCGCGGTCCCCTGCACGGTATTCCCATCGGCCTCAAGGACAATATCGACGCGGAAGGCGTGCGCACCACCGCCGGCAGCAAGACGCTCGCGGGCAACGTGGCCGCCGCGGATGCCGAGGCGACGCGGCGCCTGCGCGCTGCCGGCGCGGTGCTCGTCGGCAAGTGCAACATGCACATCTTCGCCTCGGGCGCCACCTCCGCGGTGAGTTATTACGGCCCGGTCCGCAATCCCTGGAACCTGGAAATGATCGCCGGCGGGTCCTCGGGAGGCTCCGCCGCGGCCGTCGCCATGGATCACTGTTACGCCGCCCTGGGCACCGATACCGGAGGCTCCATACGGACGCCGTCGGCTATGTGCGGGGTTACCGGGTTCAAAGCCACCTACGGCCGCGTCAGCATTCGCGGCATCGTTCCGCTGACGTGGTCCCTGGACCACTGCGGCCCCATCGCCCGGTCGGCGGAGGACGCCGCGGCCGTGCTCGGCATCATCGCCGGCTATGACCGGCTCGATCTGCAGTCGGTGGATTACCCCGTGCCGGATTACGGCGCCGCCATAGGTGCGCCGGTAGCGCAGTTCCGCCTGGGCATTTCGCCGCAATTCTACGATGGGCTGGAGCCCGGCGTGGCGGACGCGATGGACGCCGCCATGGCGGTACTCACGAAGCTGACCAAGGGAGCGAAGGAGATCGAGTTGCCCTCGATTTTGGGCACCGGCGCGGGCAGCCAGGGCGGCGTGTACCGCGAAGAGCTTGGTAACGGCTTCGTGCGTGCGGAGACCGAATCGTCCGATGCCGGCGGCGGTGGGGCGGCCGGCCGCGGCGGCGGAGGAGGCGGTGGATCGCGCGCGGTGGACTACATCCGCGAGTGGCGCGCGCTGCGCCTGGTGCGCCGTACGGTGGACGACGAAGTCTTCCGCAAACAGGACGTGGACCTCATCGTCACGCCTACTCTGCGCGAGGTGGCGTGGAGCATCGAAGAGGAACTGACGCGCGCCGCCAACGCACGGGCGCGCAATCCCAAGCCCGGAAACACGCGCGCTCTGGACGACTACGGGTTGCCCACCATCACGGTTCCCTGCGGCTTTTCGCGGACCGGGATGCCCATCGGACTGCAGATTAGCGCCGCCAACTGGCGGGAAACGGACGTGCTGGCCGTGGCGCATGCGTACCAGCAGGCCACCGATTGGCACACGCACCATCCGTCGTTAACGGCCGATGCCAAGGTACCCACCCTGTCGAAGGCGGCGTCCGGTCAAACGGGCGAAGCGGTGGGGCGGTAGGGAATAGTTGTTCCTTGCGGGGCAGGATGGCATTGGGATGGCATCGTGCGACCGATTGTGAAGAACCGCTTGCTGGCGCGCGCGGCTCGGAATGGCGCCCCTGTGCAAGAGCTTACAGAGCCGCGACCGCGAGGGAGCGGTCGATCAGCCGAATATTGCGCCTTCCCCGGGCGCCAGCCCGGCCTGAATCCTGGACCTAGAAACATGAATGCTATTTAATTAGTCAAGCCCTTGTCGCAGGCTTCCGGCCATGTTATGTTATCGAAGACTTATATTTACGGAAAGGAGGCCCCTTTTTGATTATTGGCGATAACTCACTTACGAAGAATCCGGAATCCGACGCGCTGCGGGGTGCCTTCCTTTCCTTCGCTCGCTTCGTCTGATCCCCACACATAACCCGACTTAGCCGCTGGCGTCCGTAGTGTGCCTCCAGCACGATCTCATTTCCAAAAAGAATATGACGAATCCAATCCGGCTGGCACCGGCCCAGCAAGATGCTGTGGACCGCCTGTCCAGCGGCCTTTCCAGAAGCAATATTCTCGTTCTGCGGGCGCAGCCCGGCATGGGCCGGACCACTGTTCTCGCGCACGTACACGGCATCGCGGGCGGCATCTTTCTCGGTATACGCCAGTTTCTCAATGAGTTGACTGCACGCACGCCAGAAGCTATTGAGGAAGCCTTTCTGGGCATACTCGACCGGGCCTTGGCGGGTGCCGACTTAGTAATTGTGGACGACCTGCACCTGGTGACAGCCATAGTCGACAGCTGCAGTTACATTCGCAGCTATCTGCTGGATGCCGCCCTGACGGCGGTCATGAGCGAAGCCGTTGCCAGTAATAAGAGACTGATATTTGGGACTGCCGGCGATGAGCCTCCGTCCGTCGGCCGGCGCGCCTCGACCGTCGGAATCGCGGAATTCGGCCCTGAGGACTACGCTTGCATTTGCCAGGTATGGCTGCCGGCGGACGCTGCGGCCCGCCTGGACTACGCGCAGGTACACCGGTTTGCCCCGTCCCTGATGGCGCATCAACTCAAGAGCGCATGCCAGTGGTTGGGGAGCAGTTCTTCGGCCGGCACGGAAGACATGATCACTTATTTGCGGGAGTACCACCTGTCGAGCAACGTGGAACTCGATGAGGTCACGCCGGTGGATCTCCGCGACCTCAAGGGAGTGGACGAACTGATCCGCGCCCTGGAAGCCAAAATCGCGCTGCCGTTGGAGAATGACGCTCTGGCCGCGCGGTACGGTCTCAAACCTAAGCGCGGCGTACTGCTCGCCGGCCCGCCGGGAACCGGGAAAACCACCATCGGGCGCGCGCTGGCGCACCGTTTGAAGAGCAAGTTCTTTCTGATCGACGGCACCGTCATCGCGGGCACCGACCGCTTCTATATCGAGGTTCGCAAAGTGTTCGAAGCCGCCAAAAAGAACGCGCCTTCCATCATCTTCATTGACGACACCGATGTGATTTTCGAGAGCAAGGAGGAGCACGGCCTCTATCGCTACCTGCTGACCATGCTCGATGGCCTGGAGAGCGCCAGCGCCGGACGCGTCTGCGTGATGATGACCGCCATGAACGTCGGCAGCCTGCCGCGCGCCATGGTTCGCTCCGGCCGGGTGGAGCTTTGGCTGGAGACGCGGTTGCCGGATACCGGCGCGCGTGTGTCGATTCTCCAGGGCCTCATGGCCGGACTGCCCGCGCCGATTGACGCCGCGGACATCGGCCAGATCGCCGCAGCCGCTCGCGGACTGACCGGCGCCGACCTGAAGGCCGTTGTGGAGGACGGCAAGCTGCTCTTCGCGCACGATGTTTCGCTCGGCAACGGGCTCCGGCCTATCGAGGACTACTTCCTGGAGGCCATCGACACGGTGCGCACCAACCAGATGAACTACGCGCGTGCGAAGCCGGCGCGCCTTACTGGAGCGGCGCCGGTAGGTTTCATTTCGTGACCTCGAACGGGATCGATTCCGCATACAGTTGCCCGCTCGCCTCCCGTACCAGCAGGTGGCAGGAATAGGAGCCGGGATCGAGCGTAAAACTGGCCTGCCATTGCGCCTGCGCCGCGCCCGGCCCCGCCGTGACGCTGTCGCGGACGTTGGCCACGCTCCGGCCGTTCGACGCCACCTGGCCGATCATCTCCACCTGCCCGGAGAGCGAATCCAGCGGAACGGTCAGCGTGACATCCTGCTTCGAGGTGTAGACCGCGATGGAAGCGCGGCCCGAGCCGGCGGTAAAGGTCGCCAGCGGCGGGGGGAAGTCGATGCGCATGCGCGAGCCGCGGCCGGGCGGCGCAAATTCGAACTCCGCGGAGCCGTGGAAGTCCGCCAGGTAATTGTAGTGCCAGATTTGCGACAGGTGCCGCGGATCGGAATTGCCGTCGCGGATCTGGTCCGGACGGCCGTACTCGGTGTACGTTCGGACCATGGCCAGGTTGCCGAAAGTGGCGCGGGCGTATTGTATGCGCCACTCGCGCTCGGCTTGGGTGGGCGGAGCCGCGGCGGACTGTGCACGCAGGGCGAGTGGATGCACCATACCGGCGAGAATCGGCAGGGTTACGGCCGCGGCCCCGGCCAGTGCCAGGGCGAGTTTCTGCAGCGGGCGCAGGTCGCTCGCAAGTTTATGGCTCATAATTGCCTCGATTCTTTTCCTGAGATTGGCCCCCGTCACTCCCGGCACGAATGCCAGCCGCGACTCCGTATAGAACCTGCAGACGTTGAGGATCGCTTCCGCGTAGATGCGCGGCTCGCTGCCGGCGCGCAGCACGGCCTCGTCGCAGGCCCGCTCGCGCTCTTCCACCATGCGGCGACCCATCCACCACACCATGGGATGGAACCAGAAAACCGTCTCC
>CAZARO010000305.1:0-6439 GCA_964487165.1 uncultured Solibacteraceae bacterium
ACTACACCTGGCACTGGTTCTGGGACACCGGCAACGGCGACCTCGGCAACCAGGGCATCCACGAAGTCGACACCGCCCGCTGGGGCCTGGGCGTGGGATTCCCGACGAAAGTCTCCGCCATCGGCGGCCACGTGATGTTCGATGACGACCAGGAGACCCCCAACATCCTCAATGTGGCTTACGAGTTCGCATCGCCCAACGCTCCCCGGCGCCTGATGGAGTTCGAGGTCCGCCACTGGATGACCAATCACGAGGCCGAAATCGGCACCTGGGGCCGGAGCACTCTGCCGCCGGCCGGTCTCTCGACTCCCGCTCCCGCCGCTGCCAAGCCGGCGGCGAATATGGGTCCGGTCAGCGGAAAACCCGGCACCATCGGCAATATTTATTACGGGCCCAAGGGATTCCTGGCTATCCAGGAGTACGAGACCTACAAGTCGTGGCTGGGCGACAAGAACGAGCCCGGTCCGGAAGGCAAGGGCAAGGAGAACCACTTCGCCAACTTCATCGATTGCGTGCGCAGCCGCAAGAAAGAAAACCTCAACGCACCCATCGAGGAAGGCCACATCTCCTGTACCCTGGTGCACCTGGCGAACGTGTCCTACCGCCTGGGGCGCACGTTGAACTTCGATCCCGCCAAGGAAGAAGTGATCAACGACGCCGAAGCCAACCGCATGCTCCGCGAAGCCGACCGAGGCTATCGCAAGGGCTTCGAAATTCCCAAGATCGCGTAGCGGGGAGGGCGATATGGCCTCCATCGCCGATTGCAAATCGGCCCATTTGTGCGTTACATAACAATTTTGGCTCATTAGATGGACGCAAAAACATCGCGATTACTATTTGTTTGAATGTTGGTTACGGCCCATCTCTTTTCGTGCTAAAATCTTATCCAAACTAATCCGATGTCTGAGCGGACTGGAATCGGAGCCGAACTAGCTGCTTGGTCCAGCCGGTGCTTGCATCCCGGATTGACGGGATCGTTTGTGATAGGAACGCCCATGGATCTCTTCGACGCCATTCAGAAGTTGTACGCCGAAAAGGAGAGTCTGGTGCGCGCCATATCCGCTTTGGAGGCGCTTCAGCACGACTCTCAAATCAGTCAGGCCGTGGTCCGCCGCTCCCGGCGCGGACGCAAATCCATGGCCCCTGAGGAGCGGCAGGAAGTTTCCCTGCGCATGAAGAAATATTGGGCCGCCCGCCGTGTTTCCGGGCTGGAAGCCAATTCGCGATAGAATGGACGCTTCGGGTGCATTAATATCCAACAAAGCTGCCATGGCGAGTCCCCCCGCGGGCGAGATCACACGGTTGCTGCACCAGGCGCGTGGCGATAACCTTGGCGCGCGCGAAGAATTAGCTGCCTTGGTGTATGCCGAACTGCGCCGCATCGCGGCCCGGATGATGAGTTCCGAGCGGCCCGGCCACACCTTGCAGGCCACGGCCCTGGCTGACGACGCGTACATGGGCTTGCTGCGCGAAGCCGGCCAGAACTGGCAGAACCGGGCGCATTTTTTCTCCACCGCCGCCAACGCCATGCGCCAGATCCTGGTGGATCACAGCCGCCGGAAACATGCCGAAAAGCGTGGCGGAACCGCCGAGCACCTGGGCGACCCCGACCAGGTGGCCGCCGCCATTCAGGACCCCGAAACCGTCCTGGCGATAGACCAGGCGCTGACCCGCCTGGCCCAAAAGGATGCCCGGCAAGCCGAGGTCGTGGAACTGCGATACTTCGGTGGCCTGACGGAGGAAGAAATTGCAGAAATCTGGAACGTCTCCGCCCGCACCATCCGGCGCGAGTGGTCTTCCGCCCGTGCGTGGCTGTTCGCGGAGCTGACCAAGGTCGCCGGGCTCTCGCGCGGCTGACCGCTTCCTTCGGTCACGGTTACCAGTCGTGTGCCATCGGGGGGCGTTGCCGCAAACGGCGGGCTGCCGCAATGTCGGAGAGTTGCAATTGTCGGCTGATGGACCGCTCCCTCGCGGTCGCGGCTCGGTAGGCTCTGGCAAACACAGAATGCCGTTCCGAGCCGCGCGCGCAAGCAAGCGGTTCTTCCCAAATCCTAAACGGATTGCAAGGGCGAAGCCTTTACCTAGTTGGTCTGCGTCACCGGAGTCGGGGTCGTCGGCGGATCGGAAGCGCTGCCTTGCGCCACCCCGGTGGCGTGGAGTTCGATGGGTTCCGGCTCGGTCAGAACGTCCGGCGGAAGTGGATGTAATACGGCTGGTTCCATGGTGTCTCTCCTATCTGTCTAGCACGTGAGCGTGAACTGCTGAAAGTACCAATCGTCGTCATACCGGCGACCGCGCGTCACCTCCGCGCGCCGGGAAAAGACGTTCGTATCGCGCATCATGGCCAGGGCGGCGGGAAACGACTCGTAAGCCCGCAACGCAAACAATACACGCTCCAGGCGTTCCCGGCCGAAATGCACGAAGGCCATGCGCAGGCGATTGTGTACCACCGACACCCAAAGCGAAGGATACGGCGGCACCCTGCGAAACAGGTGCCCTACCTCGATCTCCGGCACTACCAGCTGCCGATAGCCTGACAGCCAAAACCGGAAGCTCAGTTCCGCATCGTTGCCGCCCAATTGCCGCATGTCCGGGTCGTATCCGCCGGTGCGCCGATAGACCTCGCGGCGCATCGCCAGAAAACATCCGGGAAGCACCGGTACCGCCTGCGGGCTCGACGCCGGCTTGTGTCTCCAGCTGGTGTGCAGATTGGGGCCGGTTACATCCAGGCCGAAACCGCGGCATTCCGGGGCGGCCAGGCTGTAGATGCCGGGGGCCACGGCGCCCACCCCCTCGTCCCGCAGCGCCTCGCAGAACGGCTGGTACCAGCCGGCCGGCGCGCGCACGTGCGCATCGGCGAACAAGATCACGTCTCCCGTGGCGCGGTCCGCTCCGTAGTTGCGCGCCCGCGCCACGCCGAGATCCGCCGCGTGGAAGATGCGCACCTCCGGAAACTCCCCGAGACAAGCCGTGGAATGGTCAGTGGAACCGTCGTCGACCACGATTACTTCCCGGTGTTCCCGAGGCAGCGTTTCGATTACGTTGCTAACCGTCGCCCGCAACTCCTCCCCCTCATTGCGCGTAATAATCACCACGCTGATGGCGGGATCGGGCGGCAGTGCGCCGTCCCATTCTATTCCGGGCATGATTGGAATGATAACAGTAAAGAACCATTACTTAGTAACTTTTTTTGAATTGCGGCCACCAACTTAGCCTACGGTGAATTGCGTCTTAGGATCGCGCGCGATGCGAGCGAAGGCCTGCCTGGGTTCGTGAGAGAAGGCGCACCACCATTGACCTTCCACCGCCGCCGTCAGCCAGCGCACTTTATTGTCGATGGTCTCCATGGGACTTAGGTCGAAGGCCGCCACCCACGTGGGCTGCACGTGCGCGGCGGTAGGCACCAAATCGGAGAAAAAACAGAAGGTTTGTCCGCCACTCTCCGCCGTGACTATCATCATGTCGCGATTGTGTCCCGGAGCGCGCCGCATCCAAACTCCGGGCGCCACTTCATGATCGCCCTCCACCAGCGTCATCCGCCCGAGTTCCACCAGCGGATCGTAATTCTCGTCCTGGTAACTTACCCGGTCGCGCGGGTGGCGCTCGTGGGCGTGCTCCCACTCTCCCTGCGAAGCGATGTAGCGGGCGCGCGGAAATGCCGGTACCACGCGGCCGCCCTGCTGGATGGTGTTGCCGCCCACGTGGTCCCAATGCAGGTGGCTGTTGACGACGATGTCGATCGACTCCGGGTCAACCCCGCGGCGCGCCAGAGCCTCGGGCAGAGATTCCGTCACCGCCGGGACATTCATGAACGCGCGCGCCCGGGCATCGCGCTTATCCCCCAGGCCCGTCTCGATGAGGATGTTGTGGCTGCCCGTGCGCACCAGGTAGCAATTGAAGGCCTGCGGGATGCGATTCAACTCGTCGCATTGCACTTTGCGGCTCCAAAGGCTCTTGGGGACCACCCCGAAAATGGCCCCGCCGTCCCACCAGTGGATCGCGGCGTTCACGCGCGCGATTTCGAAATCGCCCACCGCAATGGTGTCGCTCAGGGCGGATGGCGCCGCCGCTTCCTCCACTGGCCGCTAGCCTTTCACCAGCTTGCGCCCGCGTTCGAACAGATCGGCGGCGTCGTCCACCAACTGGCGCCCGCGGTCGAACATGTCCTTGCTGGCTTCCACGATGCTGGCGCTGGTTTCGCTCACCGCCTCTTTACTTTGCTGTACCTTGTCGGTCAGGTATTGGCGCGTTTCCCTGCCGCTTTTCGGGGCATAGAGCATCGCCACCGCAGCGCCGATGAAAGCACCGGTCAAAAACCAGGCAACGTTATTGCCGAGGTTGAAATCCTGATTATGATTCTGTTCTTCCTGGGACATCTTGACGCCTCCGCGGGAGCCGTGCCGTGCGAGTGCTCCCTCCACATTCTGCGATATCCTGAAGCTATGGCGCAAGATCCCGAAGACGGGCAGGGACACGGCGGGGCCTCCGTGGATACCTCGCATGAACTCGACATGGTCCCGCTGTATCGCTCCGCCACCGTGGATGCCGGAGTCGAGGCGGATATCATCCGCGGCATTCTCGATTCCAACGGCATCCCGTCGCTGATGTCGCGCGCCGTGGGATATCCATCGCTGGGTTTCGCGATACACGTTCCCCGTGGGAATGTCCGGGATGCCGAGCGGGTGATCGCAGAGGCGAGAGCGGCTGGACCGACGGCCGCCATGGAAGCCGAACGGGCGTCGGAAGAAGGCCGGTGATCACAGCCGGGATTGAAATCCCGGGTGAGGGGTGCGGAAGCTGCGATCTGCGACAATCCCTTAGTTCAACCGCACCACCCGGGGGCCTCTGCTACAATACTTACCATCTGCGGGCGTTGCGGGGGAAATACATTATTTCTATCCCGCCGATTCAATATTTTTGACTGGCTAGCCTCAGCAGGCGCGCCGGCCGGGCTATTATGGACTTCGATCAGCTCCACACGTTTCTCGAAATTGTTCGGCTGAAGAGCTTTTCCAAGGCTGCGCAAACGTGCTATCGAACGCAGCCGGCTATCAGCGCTCAAGTCCGTCAACTGGAGCAGGAACTGCGCGCCGAATTGTTTGAGCGCTTCGGCAGCCGCATCTCGCTCACCACCGCCGGCCGGATTTTCGCACGTTACGCCGAACAGATCCTGGACCTGCGGCGGCGCGCGCAGGACTCCATCGCCGAACTGGAGAGCAATCCGCGCGGCGAACTGGTGATCGCGGCTAACGAAGCCACTTGCATCTACCTGCTACCCAAAGTTTTTTCGGTGTACAAAAAGCTCTTCCCGGCGGTACAGTTGCAGTTGGACCGGTCCTATGGCTCGCGCGTGGTGGACGCCGTTATGGATAACACCGCCGATTTCGGAGTGACGCAGTTGCCGGCCGAGGAGAAACGCCTGCAGGTGGTGGCCTTTTATCGCGAAGAAGTCCGCATGATCGTCCCATCGGGCCACCCGCTGGCGAATTTTAAGAGCGTGAAGCCGGAGGACGTGGTGGAGTGCGTGCTGCTGCTTCCCCGGCTGGGAAAAACCCGCGCCCGGCTCAACGCCTGGCTGGAGGCGGTGGAGGACGATCTCAGCGTCTCTATGGAATTGGACTCCACGGAAATGATGAAGCGGTTTGTTCTGGCCGGCATGGGGGTCACGTTCCTGGCTGTCTCCAGTTGCCGCGAAGAGATCGCCGACGGCAAATTGCACGCGCTGCCGCTGGCTCCGGAACCAATGTGGCGGAAGCTGGGCCTGATTTATCGCAAGGACAAGGCTCTCTCCAAGGCCGCGCTGGCCTTCATCCAGATCGTGATGGAGCACGTGGGGAACGAAGAAGGCAACGTAGAAGTCAGCCCGCTGGTGCCGCGCGGAGTGGCCTCATGACGTGCCGCCAGTGCCGCAAGGAATTAGCCGCAAGCGCCGCCACCTGCCCGCACTGCGGGGCGCGGAATGAAGGCGTCTCCGGAGTCTTTCAGACGTCCACTGTGTTGATCTCCACGGAACGCGCGGACCGTGTGTACCGCTCCGTGGATGAAGTCCCGCTGCGGCTGCGCAACCGCCTCCTGAAGACCACCAACGGCGCCAACTCCGCCACCATCCTGATTGCCGACCGCAAAGGGCGCAAAGAAATCGACAAGGCCATGCGTAAGCTGCCCGCCGCGCAGCAGCGCCGGATGGTTCACTCCATGCTGAGCGGCGCGGCATCGGTGGACCCGCTGGGATGGCTGACGCCGGCGCTCCGCAAGTGGATCGCCGTGGCGGTGGCGGCGCTGGCGGTGCTGGTGGCAGTGGCGGTATTTATGTACAAGGGCTATCGGCCGTAAGCCGCAGTTGGGCCGGGCTTGCGCTCGGCCGGACCGATTGCCAATCGGTCCGCAGGATGACATCCCAATGTCACTTACATTGGCCTATGAGCCGTACCTGCATAAT
>CAZARO010000306.1:0-6418 GCA_964487165.1 uncultured Solibacteraceae bacterium
AGGCTGAGGACAGGCCAGATGGCCAGGACCGCCAACAGGCTGATCGAAGTGATGGCGCTGTCGCAGGTATATTGGGTTGCTTTCCGGATCGTTACGGACACGGTGCACCTCCAGCTGTCAATTCGATCCTACGCTTAATTTGTTACTTCCGTATGAATATTTCGAGAAGGAAAGAGGCGAGGGCGCGGCACTGCACCGTTCTGGAGTTTGGCCATTTGCTCCCTAACTAACTTGGCGGGCTGAAGCCCACCCCACCAGGTGGCGCGGGCTTCAGCCCGCGAGCGCGTGGCTCTTCCGCGCTCCCCCGCTACTCCTCAAGTATCGCGGCGTACGCCTTCCAGGCACTGCGGCCGAATAACACGAATGTAACTTCCCGTACCGATCCACTTAGAGGTTCCAGGTGGGCTTTCACTTCCCTCACGGCGATACGCGCGGCTTCCTCCAGAGGATAGCCGTACACGCCGGTGCTGATGGCCGGAAAGCTGATGGTGACCACGCCGCGTTCTTCGGCCATCGCCAGACACTCGCGGTAACAGGAGGCCAGCAAATCCGGCTCGCCCCTTTGGCCGTCGCGGTAGACCGGGCCCACCGCATGGAACACGAATTTTGCCGGCAAAAGACCCGCGCCCGTGGCCACTGCCTTACCCGTGGGACACCGACCGATGGCCGCGCGGATGGTATTCAGTTCGCGCATCAGGTCAGGGCCGCCGGCGCGATGGATGGCCCCATCCACGCCGCCGCCACCCGCCAGCGCCGAATTGGCCGCGTTCACGATGGCGTCCACCGCAACCTTTGTAATGTCCCCCTCATGGAGAATGATTTTCCGTCCGCTCGCGCTCAACCATTGCATACCTCTATTACAATCGTTTTGTGACCAGACGGGAACTCCTTGCGGGTGGCGCGGCGTGCGCCGCCACTTTATGGGCACGCGTCCGTTGGGACCGATCGCGCATCAGCGCCATCACCGACGAGATCGGCGCCACCGCCGATGACGCGGCCGACTTCGCGCACGATTCCGGCATGCAGTTCGTGGAAGTCCGCAACCAGCCCGGCAGCAATCGCGAATATGCCACCGGCCGCGAGGCGGACATGCAGGCCGCGACGTCCCATCTGGCCAACGAAAAAGTGAAAGTCTCGGTGGTCAATACCAGCCTGCTGAAATTCGCCTGGCCGGGCAGCGCGGCCTCGCCTGACCAGGCACGCTGGGACCGCCGCATGGACGACCTTGCAAAGGCCCTCCGCTGCGCGCAGATCATGGGCGCGGACAAGCTGCGGATTTTCGCCGGAACGCGCGCCGCCGACCCGCAGAGCACGTTGCAGCGCACTGCCGACGCGATCGCGGAAATGGCGGCCGAGGCCGAGAAGCAGAAGGTGACTCTGCTGCTCGAAAACGATCCCGCCACCAACGTGGCCGACTGCGCGGAACTGGCCGCGGTGATGAAACTTGTTCCTTCGAAGTTCGTAGGCATCAACTGGAAGCCGGCTCCCGATGGCTACGCGCTGTTGCCCAAGAAGCGTATCCTGAATGTGCGAGTGCCGGCCGCGAGCCTGGCTCCTGGCCATCCGGAAACCATCAATTGGAGGACGCTCCTGCTGGCTCTGGATAAGGATGGCTATGCCGGCCGGATCACGCTCGAAACGGGCATCGCCGGCGCGGCGGGCATCGCCGTAGCGCGCGACGCGCTAGACCAGTTAGTACACGTCGTACGGGAGGTGTCATGAAGGAACAATTCGCCAGCGCGTTCGCCATCGGGCTGGTCGCCGTGGCGGTGGCGGTGGGCGCGATTCTATATATGCAGCGCGGGGCACAGATGGGACTGACCGGGCCCATGTCGGTGCGCACCATCCCTACCGACCCCAATACTGCGCTGGCGGTGATCGACCTGCACATCACTAACGCGGCGGACTATGACTTCGAGGTCAACAACGTCACCGTGACGCTGGAAACCAAGGATGGCGAGTTTCCCACCGGGATTGTGTCGCGCGTGGATGCGCAGAGGATGTTCGACGCCATGCCCGATGCCGGCCCGTTCCATCCCACGCTCTACACTAAAGCTATCGTCAAGGCCCACAGCACCGGGGACTATACGTTGCTCGCGCAATATAGCGCGCCCGAGAGGATACTCCAGGATCGTAAGCAATTTGTCGTGCGGATTGAGGAGATCAACGGCAAGGTCGCCCAGTTTTCGGAGAAATGAAGCGCAACTAAGAGAATATTCACCACAGAGACGCAGAGACACAGAGAAAAACAAAGTCAAAACCGGAGGGCACAGAGGTGGCAGAGGCCACGGAGGCGCGATCCTCCGGGGTATCTCCGTCCCAGCGGCCTCGGTTCGCGCGAGACTCAAGAATTCCGGTGTACGATGAGGGAGTATGTCCCGAGCCGGCGAGTTAGCACCTGAGATCACGGTAACCAAAGTTATGCGGTCCCCCACGGACACGGGTTGGACTCATGACAAACTTATGGGCGGACTTACTGTCCTGGAATTCTATCCCCACCTCTTGAATTCGCAAATGTATCGTGTTCACAACCAGCGAGTGGAGCGATACGCCGGCGCGAACGTGCAATTTGTGTTGATTGTCCGCGACGAAGAATCGAAGCTGCAAAGCTGGCTGGACAAGCACACGCTCAACGGCTGGCTGCTGCTGGATGCCAACTGGGATACGGTGCGGGCGTGGGGAATGCGGCTACCGCAGACGGCATTCGTCGATGCCGGCGGAAGGCTGCTCGGTTTCAGCCGGTTTGACGAGGATACGGATCGGCGGATTGAGGAGATCGCGGCCGGACGTATCGATTCGGCTCATCTTCGCGACCAATCGGACTTCCACGAAATCCTGGCACCGGCTCTGCCGCCATCGGAGACGGTACATATTGGCCCCGCTCAAAGCGAGTCTGGCACTACCAGCGCCATGGCGCCCGATTATTGGGTCATGCTCGGCTTTCCGCTCGCGGAACTCCTCGCCCAAGCGTGGGGCGTGCACGAAAGTGTGCTGGACCTTCCCCCCGGTCTGGACACCGGTACGCGGTACGACGTCCGGCTGGTTCTGCCGGCCGAGGTAAGCCAGGAGGCGATGGCCGCCAGAATTCAGCGGGCACTGGAGCAGCATTTCAGGCTGGAGGTCTCGCGCGAGATGCGGGCGGTGGATGTGTTCGTGATGACCGAGCCACCGGAAGCGGTCTCATCGCGGACCGAAATCGGCGAATTGGGTTGGGGAGTACGCGCGATGCCCGATTCTCCCTTCCCTATGCAACGTCTCTCCGCGATCGGCAAGGGCTTTGAGGGGCTTGGCCCGGTGCTGCGGCTCTCCGGCGGATGGGTTATGGTGCAGAATTCCGGCAGTGAAGGTTACTCTGCCCTCGACGTGACGTGGCTGGGATCTAACACGGCGCTTATGCCGGCGCTGCGCGACGAACTGGGCATCGTGGTCACGCGCGAGCAGGTGGAAGTGTTAACTATTCGGCGAGTATAAGTTTGGCCACAGATGAACACGGATAAGAACCTACGGAAGAGGAATTCTCGTTCTTGCTTCCTTCTTATCGGTGTTCATCTGTCTTCATCTGTGGCCAAGTTAAGTCGTTCCGGAGGTTGGACCGCTCGACTCGTCAAGCGAAACTCTCGGGGTGCGGGCATCCACAGTCCTTTTCGCCACCGCTGCCCTACCCAGGAACAAAGGTAAGACCGGTGCGGCCGCGTAGATGGACTGGAACGCAATTCTCGCGTAGCGTTACTTCCCTCGGTAGGGGTTTTCCCGGCACGCCGCCGCTCCATGGGGATTCTTGAGGTCGCAGGGAAGATTCATGCGCATGTACTCGATAAACATCTCCGGCCTCTCGGAGCACGCAATATCGGACCGCATCTTCCCGCTGGCGTCGTCCACTTCGACGCCGGCGCCCGTCTTCGTGCCGGAGTACACGCGATAAGTGTACGCTCCATTCGTAAAGCGAACGGTAACGAGATAGTCGCCCTTCGTCTCTGCGTGGGAAAAGAACAACGGAGGCGGTCCGGTGGAAGGATCCTCGGGGAACACGAGCTCCGGCGGACCGGTCTCCGGGCCGAAGCGATACTGAATCTCGCTCCACTTCGCGACGTCCGCCGGATCCTGCGTGCCGCAAATGCGGATGACCTTCCCGCCGCGAGTCGCGCAGGCAAACAGCGGATTGCATTCCGCCGGCACATCCTGCCCCATGCGCATAGGGACATCGGAACGCGGCAGCGTCTCCGACTCGACGCCCAGCGACCCATCGTCGTTCTGCCCCCACGCCCACGCCACTCCCGCGCCGGTTATCGCCGCAGAATGGTTGGCGGCCGCTGCGATGGCCACCACGCCGGTCAGCGTGCCGCTGCGCACCGGTGTCGCCGATTGCTCGGCCGTGGTGCGCAGGTTGCCGAGTTGATGGTCGTGGTTGTATCCCCAGCTCCAGACCGTGCCATCGCTCTTGAGGGCGAGCGCGTGCATGTAGCCCGCGGCCACCGCCTTCACTCCCGTCAATCCGCTCACCATTACCGGCTTGTTGGAATCCGCCGTCGATCCGTTGCCCAGCCCTCCGGCAACCCCATACCCCACGGTCCACACCGTGCCGTCTGTCTTCAGGGCCACGGTCAGTTGGTAGCCCGCCGCGATGGCCGCCACACCGGACAATCCGTCCACTTGTCTCGCCACCGAAGCCGCGCCGCCAGTCCCACTATCCACCACCCCAGCGCCATGGTCGCCCCAAACCCACACCGTGCCGTCGGACTTCAGTACCGCGCTGTGCCTTTGGGAAGCGGCGATCGCGACCACGCCGGCCAAATTCGCCACCTGCTTCGGCGTACTGGAAGGCGGCCCGGCCGGACCATCTCCCCACTCCCAAACCGTCCCGTCCGAGCGTAGAGCGAGCTTGTGCCGGCCGCTTGCCGATACCGCCAGAACGCCCGTCAGCGAGGCGATCCGCACGGGCTTGGCGGAGTCCTGGCGCCAGGTCCACAGAGCGCCGTCATTCTGAACCGCAGCCGTGAAGCAGTCGCCCGCGGCCACGTCCCGCATTCCGCTCAACTCCGGCACGCGCATCGGCACGTACGCGTGGTCGCCCTCTATGCCGAGCTGGCCACAGCTGTTCCCGCCCCAAACCCAGACCGTTCCGTCGGACTGCAGCCACACGCCGTGGTTGTCGGCCATGGCAACCTTCACCGTCGCGCCGTGCTGCTGGGCGGCACAGAGAGCAGACCACGCGAGTGCCATCGCGAGCCCTTGGCTAACCGTGGAACGCATTGCCCTTCAGGCTAGCAGAAGACCGGGCGTGCAATCGGGGATAATAAGGAACCTCCATGAACAAAGTCATCCTGGTGTTCGGTATGTTGGCGCTCGGCCTGGTAGCCTTCTTCGGGCTCTACCTGTTTCTGAAGGGCGTGCGCAACGTGCAGATGGCCGCCGCGAGCGCGAAGTGGCCCACCACGTCCGGCGAAGTGGTCAGTTCGGAGACCACCCGCGACGCCTCCCCGGACCGAAGGAAGAGCCCGTCGACCGTCACCTTCGACACTCGGACCGTGGTGCGCTACACCGTGAACGGCCGCGAATACACCACCGATCAGCGCCACTTCGGCCAGACATTGGGGTCGAGCGACAAGTCGGACGCGGCGCTGCAGCGGCTCCGCTACCCCGCGGGGCAGAGCGTGACGGTGTCCTACAATCCCGCGAATCCTTCCATCGGGGTGATCAAGCCGGGTGTGCACGCGGAGGCCTTCTGGCTGCCCGGCGCGGGGCTGGCATTCCTTCTGCCGACGGCTCTCTGCATGATCATGCTCCCCGGCATGATCCGCAGCTTCACCACCGATGACAAGGCCTTCGCCGATTACGTGCAGCATGCCATCGAAGAGGGCCGGCGGAATCCGAATATGGTCGACCGCGGCATGCCCCCGCCGCCGCGCCAGGGTGGTGACGCCATAATGCCCGTGGCAGGTGCGGCTTTCGGGGCGGTGCTGTGCGGATTGGGAGTGTTGGCGCTCACCGCGGGCCTGCAGCGGGTGTGGCACGGCGTCGCGAGCCAGAGTTGGCCCACGGTTTCCGGGGTGGTGGTCTCCGCCGTGAAAGGCGGCGGCGAGGACGGTGAAGATGCCCCCGATGACACCACCGACCCCGGTTTCTTATCGCGCGTGGTTTATGAATACTCGGTGGCGGGAACCAAGCACTTCAACAACGTGCGGCAGTTTGCCCATGTGGAGGGTGGAAGCCGGGAAGAGGCCGAGAAAATCGCGATGCGCTACCGGCAAGGCGCCAAAGTAAAGGTCTCTTACTTCCCTACCGATCCCGACATCGCCGTCCTCGAGCCGGGGAATAGCAAAGCGGCGCTGTGGCTGCCGGGCATCGGCGTGGTGCTGATTCTCTTTAGTCGTTTTAAACCGGCCAATGTTCTTGAGGGGCTGGCGGCCAACAACGTAAA
>CAZARO010000307.1:0-6416 GCA_964487165.1 uncultured Solibacteraceae bacterium
CGTACTCGCTGAGCTTCAGCCCCATTTTCACGGCGCGCGTGCGGATGGCCACGTTATGATCTTTGCTGCCGGTGAAATACTGCATGGCGGCACCGAAACTGCCGGGCGGGAGCGCGCGGACGTCCACTTGCAGCCCTTCGTGCCCCACTTTCGCGCTGGCTTTATTTTCGCCGCGGCCTAGGATTTCGCTCACCCGCGGATAGGCCACGAAGCGTTCCAGCGCGGCGGTGGCATCGGGTCCGGTGACCAGCAGGTCGAGATCGCCCACCGTCTCGCGTCCGCGCCGCAGGCTGCCCGCGGGGGTCACGGCATCCACGCCCGGAACGGTGACCAGTTCGGCAGCGAGTTCGGCGGCCATGCTGTCGGCGTAACTCAGCAGGTAGCGGCCGCTGCGCTGTCGGTACTGCGCGATGGAACGCAGCACCTTCTCTTCCAGCTTCGCGCCCATGCGCGGCAGCACGCGCAGCTTCTCTTCGCGGCACAGGCGCTCCAACTCGTCCATGGTGCTGATGCGGTAATGTTCGAAGATCAGGGCGATGCTTTTGGGCCCCAGGCCCTGAATTTTGAGGAACTCCAGCGCCGTCGGCGGAAATTTCTGCAGCAGCACGTCGCGGCGCTCGCAGGAGCCGTGGTCCACGATTTCAGCCAGCACCACGGCCAGCCCTTTGCCGATGCCGGGAATATCGGTAACCTTGCGCTCGGGATCGCGCAGGATGTCGGCCACGCGTTCCGGATAGCCCTCGATGGCGGTAGCGCCATTGCGATAGCTGCGAATGCGGAAGGAGTCTTCGCCGGCGATCTCCATCAGATCGGCCGTCTCCCAAAGTACGCGTGCGATTTCCTTATTCTCCAAACGGGACCTCGTTTTCAATTGTAGCGGCTGATATACTGAGGAACGCAATACAGGTTGCACCCCGTCCGCGGAAAGGGATGATCCCACCTGAATGCGTCCTTGAGCAGCGAGAATTAACTTCTCTTTGGCCCGCCATGGCGGACACCGGGCATTTTTGAGGAGGAGTTATGTCTCGACAGCTACCCGAAAATCCTAGTCTCGAATATCTCAAGAAGGAAGCCAAAGAACTGCGCGCCGTGCGCCAGGGCAAACTGGCGGATGCGCAACATGCGCTGGCCAATGAGTACGGCTTCGCCAACTGGGCCAAGCTGAAAGCCCACGTGGAGGCGCTGGCGCTCACCCCATCGCTCGCGTTTACTCTGGCGGTGCGCGATTCCGACGCGGCTCGCGTGCGCGAGCTGCTGGAGCGCCACTCCGAACTGCGGGCGCGCATCGACGCACCGCTCGAAAGCTACGGCCATGGCCAGCACGCGATGTTTGCCGCCGTACAGCGGGGCGACCGTGCGACTATCGACGTGCTGCTGGCCGCCGGCGCCGACATCCGCAAGCGCACCGAATGGAAGCCGGGCGGATTCGGCGTGCTGGACGATTGCGACCCCGGCATGGTCCAATTCCTTACCGAGCGCGGCGCGATGCTCGATGCGCACTCCGCCGCGCGCCTGGGGATGATCGCCGAGCTGCGCGCCATGGTCGAAGCCGATCCCGAAGCGGTCCACGCGCGCGGCGCCGACGGGCGAACGCCGCTGCACTTCGCGTCCACCGTAGAGATCGCGGAGTTCCTGCTCGCGAACGGCGCGGAAATCGACGCGCGCGATGGCAATTACCAATCCACGCCAGCGCAGCACATGCTCCGCGTGGAGCACAAGCGGCACTATCCGCACGGCCGGCAGCCCGTGGCGCGCTACCTGGTGTCGCGCGGATGCCAGACGGACATCCTGATGGCCGCCGCGCTGGGCGATGCCGGCCTCACGCGGCGACTCCTCGATGCCGATCCCGATGGCATCCGGGTGAACGTATCGGAGCAATGGTTTCCAAAAGGAACGGTCTACGTCCCGCTGCTGGGAATGCATCGCACGGCGCACACCGTGGCGCGCGATTTCGGGCACGAAGAAGTATTCCAGTTGCTGCTGGAGCGCACGCCGCCATCGCTCAAACTGGCGTTGGCGTGCGAACTGGGCGACGAAGCGGCATTTCGGCAACTGCTGGCGCTGCGCCCCAATCTGGTGAGCACGCTCTCCGAAGAGGAACGCCGCAAGCTGCCGGACGCCGCGCAGAGCGGCAATACCGCGGCCGTGCGGCTGATGCTGGAAGCGGGTTGGCCGGTCGACACGCCCGCCGAGATGGGAGCGACGGCGCTCCATTGGGCCGCATTCAACGGCAACGCCGAAATGGCGCGCGAGATTCTGCGTTTCCACCCCTCGCTGGAACTAAAATCGAAGGAATACTCGGGGACGGCGCTGAGTTGGGCGATATTCGGATCGGGCAACGGCTGGAATCGCGAGAGCGGCGATTACGTCGGGACGGTGGAGGTGCTGCTTGCAGCGGGGGCGGTAGTGCCGCCGCACGCCGTGGAACTGGAGCCGAGCGAGGCAGTGCTGGAGGTGCTGCATTTATGAAGGCATTTTTGTTGGCGGCGCTCGCGTGCGCGGCGCAAGCGCAGAGTCCGGTCCGTTACGAGCTGCGCTATGCCCAGCCGGGTGCGGCGACGGTGCAAGTTGCTGTCGCGCTTCCCGAAGCGGCGAAAGCGCCGGCGTCGCTGGTGATGCCGCGCACCTATCCCGGCGGCTACCAGCAGGTGCCATACGATTCGTTCGTCACAGACGTCGCCGCACTTTCTCCCGACGGAAAATCCCTGGCGGTAGCGAAGGACGCCGATGGTCCGCGCTGGAGCCTCGGCCGGAGCGGCGAGAACGTCCAGCGCATCGAATACCGCGTCGACATCGCCCGCATGGAATCGCAGATCCTGGACGCCGTCTCCACCTCGAAGGTCCGCAAAGGCTACGCCGGGCTGCTGGGATATTCCGTCTTCGCTTTTGTCGACGGCCTCGCCGGCCGGAAAATCGAGTTGCGCGTCGAGGGTCCCAAGGGATGGCCGGTGCTTACTACGCTCGCTTCCCCCGCGGCAGCGGACTACGACACGCTGGCCGATTCGGAAGTGTTGATGGGCCCGGATCTCCAGGTAACGAAAATCGCCGGCAAGATTACGCTGGTGCTGGCGATCTATGCCGAAGGGCCGGTGGACGCGGCGCAGGAGGGCCAGTTGGCGCGCGAAGCCCTCGACCGCGTCCACACATATTTCGGCGATACCCCGTTTCCGCAATACACCGTCCAACTGGAATTGCTGAGGCCGCTGCCCGGCCACGATTACAACTTCAGCCAGGAACATACCGACAGCGGAACCTTCAGCTTCTCAGTAGATGCCGTGCGGCAACGCGACCGCGCGCGCTTCAATTATGCGCACCACATGGCGCACTGCTGGATTCCCAAACGGGCTTACGGGGCCGGCTATCGCCCGTTCACCTGGGAAATGACGCCGGTGATCGACACCATCTGGTTCAACGAAGGGTTCGGGCGATACGCCGCCATCGCCGCGCTGGCCGACGCGATGCCTGCGGCTGAAGGCAAGGCGTTTCGCGACCGCCAACTGGCGTCGTTGCGCGGCACCGTGGAATCGGCCGCACCGTTCCTGCGCCGCATGCCGCTGGATGTTCTCTCGCGCGAGGCCTCCTTTCTTTATTCGCAGGACTTTCGTACCGGCATGAACGTATTCTCCCGCGGCGCGCTCATGGCCGCCGAAATGGACGACCGTATCCATGCACGGACCGGCGGCGCGAAATCGCTGCGCGATGCCCTGCGATGGCTGCTCCGCTGGAGCGCCGAAAATCAGAGGCCGTTCCGGACCGAGGATCTGCCGCGATACTTCGCGGCCGCCACCGGTGTCGACGTGGGCGACATCCTGGAGCGCTGGATGCAGCCTTTGGATACGCCGCGAGCGCCCGCGCCGCACGCCAAATAAGCGCCGGCATAGACCCCTTTGACCCGGCTAGTTGAAACCGCGTGCTATTCAAAAGGAGGTTGTATGCGAAAAGTATCGGGCTTATTGTGGGCGATTTTGTGGATCGGTGCGGTCCTGGCGCAGACGCCGCCCCCGGCGCCGGGCGGGCGTGGAGGTCCGCCGCCGGTGCCCAGGAAGCACCTGCTGGTGATCGGCATGGCGCGGGGCGATCATCACGGGTCCACGTCGAACGCCGTGGCCACTTTCTGGAAGCTCGGCAAGGAGTCGGCGGTCTGGGACACGGAGATCAAAACCGACATCCGACGTGCAGAAGATGTACCTGGAAGCGGTGAAGTGGGCCATGAAGCGAAGGGAGGGCAGCACGGCATCGCACCCGAAGGTGAAGTGATCGGGATCTGCATTCAGGTTCATAATCAGACCAGATTTCTGGTCTGATTGTGCTAACCTGGAGGTGTATCATGATCAAGGTCAACATCCAGGAAGCCAAGACCCACCTCTCGCGTTATCTCGATCAAGTCGAGGAAGGCGAAGTTGTCGTCCTCTGCCGCCACAATCAGCCGGTGGCTGAACTCCGCGCCATCCGGGCCGCTCCCGCCTCTCCACCCCGCGTTCCCGGTCTGTTAAAGGGCTTGGTTCATTGGGCGCCCAATGCGTTCGCTCCCATGACCGAAGAGGAACTTGCGGAGTTTGAAGGTGGACCAGTTTTTCCCCCCGAAGGTAAGGCGTGAGGGTCCTGCTCGACACTTGCGCCTTTCTGTGGTTTGCAGCGGATTCGCCCCGGCTTTCGCCGATCGCACGCGCCCTCATCCTGGACTCGGTAAACCAGGCTTACCTCAGCGCGGTTTCGGTTTGGGAAATTGCCCGCAAGTTCGCCCAAGGGGGAATTTCTTTGCCGTCGCACCCCTCAACGCTGATCCCGGCTGTCCGCGAAAACTCGGGATTGGCGAGCCTTTCCCTAACGGAAGCTGACGCACTGGCAGCGGAGAAGTTGCAAATGTTCCACAAAGATCCCTTCGACCGCATGCTGATCGCCCAGGCGCTGATGCGTGGGCTTGTGATTCTAACGCCGGATCGGGCCTTCGAGCCGTATCCGGTGCGCGTAATCTGGTGACGCCTACTGCATCAGCCTTAACCCATTAGCCCCTGGGATAGTGCGCACCCAGGAGTTCATCTCTTCTTCGTTCTGCAGTAAGTCGCGCAGGGTCGTCTTACTCAGCACCTGATCGACGGCCACCTGCACGGCGCGCCACAGCGACCGCACGGAGCAGTCCACTGACCGCGTACAAATCGCAGCCTGGCCGGCGTGGCTGTCGCAGAAGTCGCTTTGGAAAAGCCGTCCGCCGAGAGCGTCAATCACGTCGCCGATCACGATCGCTTCGGCCGGCCGCGCCAGCGTATAGCCGCCTTCCTTGCCGCGCGCAGCCTTGGCAAATCCGCCCTTGCGCAGTACCCGCAGGATCTTAGCGGCATAGGCCGGCGAGACGCCTTCGGCCTGGCTGATTTCGGGGATGGTGAGGCCCTGGCCCGAAAATCCGGAGTAAGCCAGCCGGACGAGGCAGCGTATGCCGTATTCTTCGTTGGCGGTCAGCTTCATCTTCTTTGCAGCCTCGCGATCGGTATAATGTCTTCGATCCCCAGCGCCAGCTTGGCGGCCTCCGACATGCGCGCTTTGGTCCACGGCGGATCGAAGACCAGTTCCAACTTCACGCCCGTCACCCCCGGTACGGCGCGCACCGCCCGCTCCACATCGCCCGGCAGCGTTCCGGCCACTGGACAATTGGGCGCGGTGAGCGTCATGCGAATGGCGACGGCGCCATCGGCGTCCACGGCACAGTCGTAGATCAGCCCGAGTTCGTAGATGTTAACGGGCATCTCCGGGTCAAAGACCTTGCGCAGCGCGGCGGTCACCTGGTCTTTCAGCGTCATTCGGTTTCCGTGGTTACCGGCTCCGCGGCGCCGTTGAGCGCCGATTTCAGGGTGTGCCACGCCAGCGTCGCGCACTTCACGCGCGCGGGATAATCGCGTACACCGCAGAAGACCACCAGCTTGCCGAGGTCTTTCGTTACGGGCGTGTCGGTGGTCAACAGGTCATGGAACTTTTCGAGCAACTTGAGCGCTTCTTCGCGCGTCTTGCCCTTCAGGCTTTCGGTCATGAGTGAGGCCGACGCAGTAGAGATGGCGCAGCCGGAGCCCACGAAGCTGACATCTTTGACAACGTCGCCGTCCATCTTGACGAACAGCCGTAGTTTATCGCCGCAGAGAGGGTTGTAACCCTCAGCCCTACGGGTGGCATCGTCCATCGCATGACAATTGCGCGGATGCTTGCTGTGATCCAGGATCAGGTCCTGGTAAAGATCGTCAACCATCAGGAGAAAATCTCCTTCACTTTTCCGAGACCGGCAGCCAGCGCGTCGATCTCCGCCGCGGTGTTATAGAACGCCAGCGACGCTCGTGTAGTAGCCGTTACGTGGAACCAATCCATCACCGGCTGGGCGCAATGGTGGCCGGTGCGCACCGCGATTCCCTGCCGGTCGAGCACCGTTCCGA
>CAZARO010000308.1:0-6402 GCA_964487165.1 uncultured Solibacteraceae bacterium
GCTCGCGGGACGCGCGATAGATCCCGTGCAACGCCCCAGCCTCGGCTGCAATATCAAGTGGAAAAAAGGCAACGAGCCGGGTTACTGAGTGCCGGCGCCGATAGCTATCTGAGCGCCAACGCCACCACCGTCTGTCCCCGCGGAACGCCGCTTTGATCCAGGAGTTCCGCCTCGCGCGCGGCAACATCGAGCTCGACTTCGCAGGCGGCGATCTCCTCGTCGGTCGCGCCGTCGAAGCATAATTCGCACACTCCTACCGCGTCGCCGCCCCATCTTACCGGCGGACCGAAGACGCGGCATGTCACCGGCCGGGCAGCATATAAATCGCACGTGCCGGTTTCCGGATCGAGCACCGGGCACGCGTCGCCCTCAGGCAGTGCATCCAGCCAGGCATCGAACTCCGGTTGGCCCGCAGGTAATTCCGGCAGCCGGTCGGCAGCCTCGCGCACTCGCCGGCGCACCCGACCCGCGCGCGCTGCGTCGCTCGATTCCAATTCGGCCAGGCCCTCGCGGAGACGCGCAGCATCCAGTTGGGTGATGGCAAACGGCCCGATGCAGCACTCGCAGCAGCCCGGCCGGCAGACCAGCCATGCTCCGCTCTTGCGTGCCGCCTCGGCCAGTGCCGCGTCTACGATCTGGATGAATTCGCGGTCGTTGTGCAACCACTGTATTGTATCGTGCCGCATGTTACACTCGACTTTCTCTGAGGTCCTCTTGATTGCGTAAGGTCCCCCTGGTTGAATCGCTGCGCATCATCGGCAGAGGGTCGTTGAACTGGCTCGCCGAGCGTCCCATAGTGGTCTCGTTTGAAGTTACCGACGCCTGTACGTGCTGGTGCAAGCACTGCGATCACGGCGGCCCGCGCGACGAATCCCGCAATTTGAAGCCGGCTGACTTTCGGCGCTATCTGGACGCCCTGCGCCCGTGCGTGGTGCAGGTCTCGGGCGGCGAGCCGCTGCTGCGCGACGACGTGGTGGAAATCGTCCGCGAGATCAAGGGTGGGGCGCGGCCGCCCTACACCATTCTGGTTTCCAACTGGTCGCTCATGACGAAGCAAAAATACCTGGCGCTGGCCGAAGCGGGAATCGATCAGTTTTCCGTCAGCCTGGATTTTCCCGATGAGCGCCACGACGATTTCCGCGTGTACCCCGGCCTCTACCGTCACCTCGAAGACCTGATTCCGCGACTTGCCAAGTTGGGGCGCGACGACATCGTGCTGAACACCTGCATTACGAGCGAAAACGTCGGCGAGATCGGGGCTATCGCCGATAAGGCGCGGGAGTGGGGCGTCAATCTCTGTTACAGCGCGTATTCGGCGCGGCGCACCGGTTGCCGCGATTATTTTCTGGAGACGCCGGAGCAACTGGTGCAATTGAACCGGCAACTGGATGCCGTGGAGGCGCGGCGCGATTCCACCAACTGGATTGTCAACGCGCCCACCACCCTGGAAGCCACGCGCCGGTACTTCGCCAACAAAGGGACGCCGGGATGCACCGCGGGGTCGCGCTTCCTGGTGGTGACGGCCGATGGCGCCCTGCAGCCATGCTCCATGCAGTTCCAGCGCTATGCGCTGGAAGACCGGGCGCAAATGATCAAGGAGTTCTCACGCAGCAATCGATGCGACGAGTGTTATGTCTCCATCCGCTCGTATCTCGATAAGAGTTTCCCGCAACTGCTCTGGGAGAACGTGAGCGGGTTTCTTTCGGTCAAGTAATCGAGTTACTTCTCCACCACGAAAGAATCGAAATATAAATCCAGGTAAAGTTTCAGCGGCTGCACGGCCACTCGCGGGGGCTGCGTGCGGCAGTAAGCCGAAAGCTGTCCGGACTGCGCGCAGCGGCTCCATGCGGCGCCTTGCAAGACACATTCCCGAACCCGGCGATCGGCCGCGCTAAAGCGGCTGAAATCGGGGCGATCGTCCAGAATGACGGTATCGATGCCCATGCGGTCGAGTATGTCCGGCATCGGTTCCGAAGGCGTCGACGCGCGGAGGCGAAAGATTTTCGTCGACCTGACGATGACGCTCGAAGGGCGATGCTCGCGCAGGCTGATAAGCGAGATCCACGCTCCTTCGGCCAGGGAGGAGCCCGAGACGAGCATGCGCGCGGGCGTTTTCACCTTATCGGCCAGGGCGGCGAATCCGGAGGGCGTCTGGGTGTACATCTCCCACGGGAATAAAGCGAGCGCGAGTGCGGCGAGCGCCGCGGCCGCCACGAATCGCGCGCGGCCGGGAAGAGTTTCGATGGTTCGCCGCACGAAGACGGCTCCCAGCAGTAGCAGGCAGGGGAGGGCGAGAACCCAGTGGCGCGGCTCGGCCATGGCTCGTAAGACATAAGACACGGCAAGGGTGGAAAGCAGTACCGACGCGCAGGCGGCAGCCACCGGCTCGGGCTGGCGGATCAGGGTAAGGGTGGCGGCCGCGGCGAGCACGACGAATCCCGGTCCGGCGAGAATCAGGAGGTATGGGATCTTCCAGGGAGCGGCCACGCCGACTCCCGCCCAGGTGGCCCAGCTATGCCAGGTGGGCATGGTCATTGGGAACCACAACAAGCCGACGGCGAGCGCCACTATCGCGGGGACGGCCAGGAAACGCAGACGCAACAGATTCCACTGCCGCGCCAAAACCAGCGCCACGAAGGGCGCGGGGACCAGGCAAGCGCCAATTCCGCTGACCATCAAAGCCAGGCCGGCCCATAGAGCAACCTTGATGGCAGACGCGCGGCCGCCATCGCGCAGAAGACGAATGAGTGCGTCCAGAAACAACAGGCCGCAGAGGAGACTGAGCATCTCCGTCATGACGAGCGCCGCGGATTGCTGGAATAACGGCGCCGCCACAAACAGGCAGGTGAGCAAAATTGCGCCCGGTGAGCCGGCCACCATCCGGGCCACACGGTAGAAAGCCATCGCCGTGAGGAGAGCGAGCAGCCCTATTAACAGCAACGCCGAGACTCGCGAAGGAGGCAAGAGCAGGAACCAGGCCGCCTCGGTTAGGTGGAATAGCGGAGGCCAGTGGCCAAAGCGGACGCGCGGGTAGTGAAGATAATACTGCTCGGCCCATGAAAGGGGATTGGAGAGAGGCCGCTGAACCAGATAATCCCGCACCATCAGGGCGGTCACGAAGTGCGACGATTCGTCCTCCTGGCCGTCGAACTCGCCTTTGTAGGCTCCGCCGGCGAATTGAATCGCGCCGAAAATCAGCATTGCGAACAGCAACGCGGCGGGCACAAACCAGCGATCGCGCTTCGCCTCCCAGCGGAGTAGTCCGAGCAGAAACCCGGTGGCGGCGGAGAAGTAATGCACCAGCAGCAGCGGGAAGCAGGCGGCAGCAAAGAGCGGGCCGCGCTGGCGCGCCAGAAAGCGGAGTATCGGCTGTTGCAGCAAGCCAACGGCTAGCAAAGCTACGAGCATGGGGATCCACCAGACGCCGCGATGCTCCAGGGCGACGAGGGCCAATGCGGGAAGCAAGGCGGCCAACGCTACGCTGAGCCTGTCCTGCCATCGAAAATTCAGGTTGCGCGGCAAGCCGTGGCGCATCATGAGCTCGGCCCACGGGCGCGCGCGCAGGAAGACGTCGGCGTAAATCATGGACGCCAGGATCCAATTCTTGTGGTGCGTGACCTGGATGGCGGGGTCGAGGCGGATTTTACCGCCGGCTTCATAGAGGCGCGCGCCGAACTCCACGTCTTCAATGGCGCCGCTGTGCGGGGGCGAAGGTTTGCGAAAGCTTTCTTTGAAGCCGCCGAGCGAGTCGAACTTCTCGCGGCGCACGGCGCCGCAGCCGGCCCAAAAGGTGGTGGCACTCCCGGCCGACTGGTGGTGAATGTGGGCGTGCAGCAGATTGCGGAATAGTGCCACCAGCCCGGTGGACGCGGGCTGCAAGTCATAGGAACCGACGATCGCGTCGAGCGAAGGATCGTGGCGGAAGGCATCCGCGATGCGAGCCAGCGTGTCCTTATGAACGGTAACGTCGGCGTCAAGGAAGACCAGGATGCCGCCGGAGGCCACAAGCGCCGCCTGGTTGCGCGCGGCGCCGGGTCCGGAGTTGGATTCCAAACGGACCAGGCGAACGGCGTGGTGCGCGGCGAGGGGTTCGACGGCGTGGCGGTCTAACGATCCGTCGTCGGCGAGGATGATCTCGTAATCCCAGCAGGTAGATTGGCGGATGCTGAGCAGGCATTCCTCGACGGGGTTGGTATCTCCAAAGAACGGAATGATGACCGAAAGAAACGGCATGCTACGCGTGGGCCGCGGCGCCCTTGGCGGGTTGCGGCACCAACGGCTGGGACGCATCGAGCGCGCGGATGTCTTCCTCCGTCAAGGTGAAACCCTCCTCGTTGTAGGCCTCGTCCGCGTGGACCTTCCAGAGATCGAAACGCGCGCCGAGGATGTTTCGGACCGCCAGCATGGCGGTGAGCATGGAGTGGTCCTGGTTGTTGTAGCGGTGCATGCCGTTGCGGCCGACCAGTTGCAGATTCGGGACCTCGCGCAGAAACTCGCGGATGCGCGCCAGGCCGCGCTCGTGGTCGCCATCGTAGACCGGATACGCCTTAGGAACTCGGAGAACCACCGCGTGGGCCACCAGGGCGGGATCGCAGAGCCCTATGCGGCCGAGCTCGCGCCGGGCTTGCGCGCCAATCGCCTCATCGGAACTGGACCACAGCTCGTCGTTTTCATTGCAGAAGTACTCCATCCCGAGGCACGTGATGGAGGGATCGGGAACCATCTCCGGGCTCCAGTTGCCGTAGTTCTGGATGCGGCCCACGCGCACTCCGGGGTCGTGAACGTAGATCCAATTATCGGGGAAGGGGCTGGGGCATTTCAGAATCAGGGAGACGAGGAGAAAATCGCGGTAGTGGAAACAGTCCGCCACCCCATCGAGAGCGGAAGGCGCCGGCTGCAGGCAGCGGATGAGATCGCGGACCGGCATGCTGCTCACGAAATGGCTGCCGCGGTATTCCACGCCCCCGGCATGAACGGCTTCCAGCGCGCCGGGACGCCAATCGATGCGATCCACTCGGGCGTTGAGAACCACACGCGAGCCGGCGGCCTCCACCTTCTCGCGGACCCGATTCCAGAGCATGCCGGGACCGTGACGCGGATAATGGAACGTGCGCGTCAAAGACCGGAATGCGCTGGGGCGGGCCTTGCGGCGGAATGCATCGCCCAGAACGCCGCGCAGTGAGAGCCCCTGTACGCGCTGCGCGGCCCACTCGGCCGACAATTCCCGGCAGGGTCGGCCCCACACTTTTTCGGTGTAAGTGGCGAAGAAGCGCCGGTAAAGCCGGGCGCCGAAACGCCGCGTGAACCAGTCTTCCAGAGTTACCGCGGGCCGGCTGGGACGCGCCTGCGCCCAGGCATAGCTGGCGACGCAGCGCAGACACTCAAGCGGGCCTAACTTACGAAAGACCTCGAACGGCTCGAGCGGATAGCGGAAGAATTTTCCGCGCGAGTAAATCCGCGAAAGGCGGGGGCGCTCCAGCATCTCCGGGCCGAGAACTTCGTTCCAGAGCTGCTCGACTACCGGAACCTTGGTATAAAACCGATGGCCGCCGATATCGAACCGGCAGCCACTGTGATTGACCGTACGCGCCAGGCCACCCACATCGTCCAACTCCTCCAGAACGACGGATGCGATCGATCGCTTGGAAAGCTCATAGGCCGCAGTCAGGCCCGCGGGCCCACCTCCGATGATGATCACTCGCGGATTTTCTATATTCATGCGGGAATTCCGGCGCTCAAGACCACCTAGTCTACAGGACTGAAGGCAACAAATCCATGATCCTTCGTTCCGCGGTTCCGCGAGTCCTATGCTATTCTGACCCGGTGGTCATCGATGTCTACGCCAAACTCCTGGCGAAGTCTCTCCCCCGCCCGATTCGTTCCGAGGCAGAGCACGCGCGGCTTGCGGATATGCTGCTGCAGTTGGATGAGCGCGACGTTCTTTCGCCGGAAGAGGAAGCCCTGGCGGAGGTGCTGACGCTGCTCATCGAAGATTACGAAGAGAAGTACCATCCCTTGCCCCTGGTCTCACCAAACGAATCGTTGAAGGCGCTGATGGAGGAACGCGGGTTGAAACACAAGGACATCTGGCCCGTCCTGGGCAACAAGGGAGCCGCAACTGAAGTTTTGAGCGGCCGGCGCTCTATTAGCAAAAGCGCAGGCGAAGCGCTTGGCGGCATTCCTTCAGGTGCCGGTCGACCTCTTTATTTGATGCGCGTTTTCCTGGGGCCCAAGTTGATGGGTGCGACATAGAAGTAGGAACGATCGTCGTAAGAGTACGTGCGCGACAACAGCTCTCCATCTCGGCGTGGTCCTTGCGAAGTTCTGATATCCCGGAGCGGCATGGTGCCTGGCGTACTGGGTACGCTCAGATTCTTGCTGTTTTCGTTGGACATTCGGCCT
>CAZARO010000309.1:0-6392 GCA_964487165.1 uncultured Solibacteraceae bacterium
CCGAATTGATATAGTAGAGCGGCGTAAATCCATCGGGCGAATTAAAAGTCACCGACTGGCTGAATCCGGCGAAGAAGGGAGAAGTGATGAGGTTCTCGGCGGAGTTCTGATAGTAGATCCCACCAGATGAACGGATTACCGTCTTAGGATCGAGTTGGTAGGCAAAACCCAACCTGGGCCCGAAGCCCTTTTTCCAGTTGGTCGCGAAGAACTTCCCCGGAAGGCCGGCCTGACCGGCAAACGCGAGTGCTCCCGATAGTCCCCCCGCGCCAGGATTCGCGATGTTAGGCTCGAAACTCGACATCTTGTTCTCCACCTCTGAAAACGACGGGTTATAGTCCCAGCGCAGGCCGTAGGAAACCGTGAGTTTCGTCGTTGCGCGCCATTCATCCTGTGCAAAGGCACCCACTCTAAAATCCCGTAATCCGGTCTCGGCAGGGATGAACGCTCCCGCCGTCCCCACGGCGCCCAACAGGAAACTGGCGACCGAACTGCCCCACGATCCATAGGAGGGCGAATCCGGCTGGCTCGTCATGTTGCTGGCGAAGTTGAAGCTCCCTTGTATGTTGCTCAGACTTAACTGGTCGATCCGATCCCGATCTATCTCCACTCCAAACTTCATGGTGTGCTTTCCGATAATCTTGGTCAAATTCTCGATAAAGGTGTAGTCGAGGGCATAGAACTTTACGTCATAACCGCGGCCCATGGCGGCGGGGGCCGCAGTTCCACCGCTGAACGTCAGCGCCGGAAAGGCTCCATCGTCGGCGGGTATCCCCGTGATCCCCATCTTCTGATCCCACCCCTGGCCGTCGGTCCCATTAGGCCCGATGTTGAACTCACGGTCGAAACCGATCGTCACATGGTTCACCAGCGTCGGACTGACGACGTAATCGTGGTTTACCCGGACTTTCCAGGACGTATCCTGTTGATCGTATATCTGGTCCAGCGGATTCGTTTGTGCCTGACCCCAGACCGGTTGCGGTCCCAAACCGGGCGCGGGGTTGCCCCATAGAAGCCGCGGACGGGTCTGGTGTGTGTAGCTGACCATCAATTTCTGCTTATCGGAAATGTTCTGGTCTATCTTGATGAGGGGAGTGGTGGTGTTGTAGTAGGGCCAGGTGTTGGCTCTGTGGTCGTAGAAATTGTTGAGTTCGCCCGGCAGGCTCGGCACCGGTATATACGACGAGACGATACTCGCCATTTTCGTGATCTCGGTGGCAGGAATGATGTTGCCGGGGAACTGCGTGCGCACGTAGCTGCCCTTCCCGTCCGGTTGAGTCGAGTTCGGGTCAAAGATGGGAATCAGTGCGCCGCTCGCTGACGTCAGACCGCTGAAGTTCCCGCCTAGCATAGCCTGCGTGGGAATTGTGTCGATCAATCCGGCAGCTCCCTGGCGGGAGTAAAAGAGGCCCAGGCTGGCGAAAAAGAACGTTTTGTCGTGTCCATTATAAACGTGGGGGATGACCACGGGACCACCCAGCGTGAATCCGCCTTCGTTTTGGCGGTATGGCGTCCGCGCTTTCGCGAAGAACGAGCGCGCGTTCAGCTTGTCGTTCCCTAGATGGTCGAAAATGCTGCCATGCAGAGTGTTTGTTCCCGACTTGATAATCACGTTCGTGAACCAGTTGCCAAACCCTCCGTATTCGGCATTGAAAGCGCTTGTCACGACATTTACTTCCTGGACCTGCTCCAGAAACGGACCGTTTTCGGAGAGCGAGCCTTTCTCAATTCGCTCGCTCGCCCGGGCGCCGTCGATGAACCCTTCGGTCGCTTCCGTAGTGGACCCGTTGACCGTCAGGATAAAGGTGTTGGTTTGGTTGGTGCCCGGCATATTGTCCAGGAAGCCGGTGATATCCCGTTTGGTCCCCACTACGATCAGCGGCAGTTCCTCAACCAGTGTGTCCTTGAAACCCACCGAGTTGTTCACTGCGTTTGTGTCGAGCACGGGCGCTTCCGACGTTACGTTGACCGACTCGGTTACAGCTCCTGTCTGCAGAACAATGTCTACCGTGGTTTCCGCCCGCGGCCGAACTTCGACGGGCTGACGTATGTACTTTTCGAAGCCGGTCTTCTCAACTTCCACGCGGTACGTCGCCACGGGGAGGTTCAGCGCGATGTACAAGCCATCGGCGTTAGTAGTCAAGTCAATCGCGCTATTGGTTTCGATCTGAACTACGCGGACCTTGGCGTCGGGAACTACACCGCCAGAGGCATCCTTGACCAATCCTCGAATCGTCCCACGGTCAATCTGGCTCCAAATTGGTAACGCAGCGATTAGGAAAAGCGCTGCCAAGAGAATCCATCGGGGGTGGTTTTCCTCACCTGGACGCGATGGCGTAAGTGTTTTAGTCTTCATGGACTTAACTCCGATCATGAAATAATCGGCCTGAGCGGCTTAGCAACGCTCTTCAACGTGCGCGCACATCGAGCTGTCAGACCCGGACAACGTTACAAAAGTTGAAATTTGCAATATCTGACTTAACAGCTTGTCTGCTTAATTGGATATCAGATGCACTATATCCCTGACAGCTTTCTGTGTCAAGCAGAATCTACCGCTGCTGTTTCTGTAAAGCTGTATTGTCATGTATAAAACAAAATTGACGATTTTGGGAACGGCAATCGCTTTCGCGAAGTCTCCCATCCGTATGGCGGCAAGAGCCCAAGTTTCAGCGTGCCGACGCGATCGGTCCGAACCCTCCGGCAGCGAATGACCTGTGTGGACTGCGGCACAGCACTCGGTGAGTCGGAGTCGCGGGAGACCGGCGATTGGAACCGCTCTCCAAGTCTGCCGACGTATACTCTGGAATGTCGTCGATTAGTCACACAGTTTTCGAGTGGCCGCCTCAAAAAAGGATTGACAGATACGCCGCAATATTGGTACTAGAAGATGGGTGGAATCGTCAAATCTGACCTTACAACTAAATCACTCTGGAGTTGAGAGCTTTCGGAGAATCGTTGTGATAGGCGAAGTTCTCTGGGACCTTTTCGCAGACTCCACGCTACTGGGGGGAGCGCCTTTGAATTTCGCGGCGCACGCCCGCAGACTAGGTTGCGAAGCCCTGCTGATCAGTGCGGTTGGAGACGACGACCTGGGGGCACGGGCCATACAATGCGTCGGCAAACTGGCGCTGGACACGGCAATGCTACAGACCACCAACCGATGGTCAACCGGCACCGCGCATGTTTGTTTGGATGCGCCAGGCCAGCCGACTTTCACAATAGCCCGTCCCGCCGCTTACGACGCAGTCCACCTGAGCGAGGAGCAGATCGGGCGGCTCACCGCCTGGAATCCGGGCTGGCTCTACTACGGGACTCTCTTCCCCTCTGCGCCGGACGGAAAGCGTACTCTGGTTCGCCTCTTGCAAGCCCTTCCGCAAGCCATTCCCTTCTATGACGTCAACCTTCGCCCCGGCTTCGATGCGCCGGAGCTAGTCCTGGAGTTGCTCGCCTTAGCGGGCGTCGTCAAAGTGAACGAAGCAGAATTGCAAGCCGCGAGCCGGTTTAGCGGCCTACCCTCCACCGCCGAAGCCTTCTGCCGCCAAGGGGCGCAGCGGTATGGATGGAAGGCTGTATGCGTAACCCAAGGTGCGCGCGGCTGCGCGGTTCTGCGCGGCGATGAATACGCGGCCGCAGACAGCTACCCTATCGAAGTTGCCGATACCGTGGGTGCTGGGGATGCATTTGCTGCCGCGCTCCTCCATGGGCTCAATCAGCAATGGCCGGTGGGAGAAATTGCGTCATTCGCGAACCGCGTGGGCGCCATCGTCGCCAGCCGCGCCGGGGCAATACCGGATTGGAACCTCGCCGAAGCTATCGGGTTGGAAGGAAATTGTACGGCATGACCACACGCCGCCACTTTGTTCAAGCTGCCTCGAGTACGTTCGCGCTTCAATCGGTCCGGGGAGCCGAACCCGACCCGGATTTCGTGAAGGCCATGCAGGCGGTCCAATCCGCTATTCCTACAGCGGAAGCCGACCCACAGCGGCCCCGGTATCACTTTCATCCGCCCGCAAACTGGACTAACGATCCGAATGGAACGATATTCTACAAAGGGTGGAACCATCTGTTCTATCAACTCAACCCGTTCGCCGCCCGCATCGGATCCCAACATTGGGGCCATGCGCGAAGCCGCGATCTGGTGAATTGGGAACACCTTCCGATAGCGATCTGGCCATCCACTGAGAAGGGAGAACGCTTTATCTACTCGGGTGGCGCCGCCATCGCGTCCGACGGACGTCCGCGGCTGATCTACACCAGTATCGGCCACCCGCAGCCCGAGCAGTGGATGGTCACACCGAAAGACGACGATTTGTTCGAGTGGGAAAAGTATGCCGGCAATCCGGTTCTCACGCAAGCCGCGCACGGAGACAGTCCGGTAAACCAATGGCGCGATCCGTTTCTCTTTCACGAAAACGGGCGTGCCTATATGGTTTGCGGGGGCAGCATACCGGGCGGCCGTGGTGGCGCCGGTCAGGTTCAGCTCTATCGCGCCGAAAAGGATGACCTGAGCCAGTGGAAGCATCTCGGCGCGGTGTTTCACTCTCCCGAGCGCGATATCTTCAACATCGAATGCCCGAACTTATTCAAGCTGGATGGCAAATGGGTCCTCGTCTTTTCACCGCACCGCCCCTGCGAATACTACGTCGGCGACCTGGATATCGCCCGCGTCCGATTTACGCCGGAGACGCATGGCGTTCTCGACCCGGGCGACGCGTATGCCAGCAATATCTCCGTTGATGGCAGTGGCCGCACAATCTTATGGCTCTGGGGCAGGACCAACACGCCAGCTGACAGAGGTTGGGGAAGCGTGATTACCATGCCCCGTATCCTTTCGATTGGCGCCGATGGATTTCTACGACAGACACCGGTGCCCGAGTTCGGGACGCTTCGCGGCGAACCGAAGAACTTCGGTCCCGCGTCGCTCGAGAAGCCACTTATGGTCGACGGCGTTGCCGGCGACTCCGCGGAGATAGAAGCCGAATTCACCGGCACCGGCTCCTACGGTTTTGAATTGCGCCGTGATGCCGAGGGCAAACCGGCGATCGTAGTTTCGGTTCAAGGACCATATTTGAATGTGGGCGCCGCCCGCTCTTATGTCGGAAATACGGGGCGCAATAAGCTCCATATCTTCCTCGATAAGCGCTGCATCGAGGTTTACTGCAACGACGGCATCGCTGCCGTTTATAACTGGGTGGAAGCCGCGGACGATGCACAAGGCATTTCTGTGTTCGGGCAATCCGGCGGCCGCGGTCCAGGGGGGAATTCCGGGTCGAGCGGACGGGCCGCTCCCACACCGCCCCGGCTGGAATCGCTAAAGGTTTGGCCCATGAAGGCAGCCACTTTCAATATGGAGAGATTTCACGTTTGACCCTGGTTTGCTGGAGAAGATTCCGAGAGTTCGGCCTGAAGAGGGACACCCGATGATAAATCGAAGAAAATTCGCTAAACAGGTTGTCGGCTTTTTGCCGGTGTATGTATCGGTGGCATCAGTTGCGAAAGGAGCCCAGGCCACCCAGCAGGGCGGAATTCAATACCCGCCCGGACGAGGCCCGTTCGATGGCAGCCCGGTTGGCGATCCGTTGCCCGGTCAGAAATGGAGGGTTCACGACCATTCGCGGCCGCAGCCGCGCAAGGTTACTCCCGGCCATCCGATTCCCACGATGTCAGCGCCATCCGACGCGGTCGTGCTGTTCGATGGGCAGGATCTCTCGAAGTGGAACGCAGTCAGCTTCGGCCGCAGGGGGGGCGCCGCTGGAGCCCCTTCCGCAGCCCCCGCGGCCACCCCGGCCGAACCGCAATGGAAGATTGTCGACGGACACGCGGAGATGCGTGGGGGCATTAACACCAAGGAGAGCTTTGGCGACATCCAGCTTCATGTCGAATGGACCACTCCGCCGGTGGACGACCCCATGCGCGTCGGGCAACAGCGGGGCAACAGCGGCATCGTATTTATGGGCCGCTACGAGGTGCAGGTGCTCTCGGGTTATGAGAACATCACCTACGCCGACGGCGGGGCGGCTGCTATGTACGGAGTATATCCGCCGATGGTAAATCCCTGCATGCCCGAAGGGCAGTGGAACACCTTCGATTTTGTCTTCGAAGCGCCCAAGTTCGACGAGGACAAACTAGTCAAGCCGGCGTTCCTCACGTTGTTCTTCAACGGCATCATGGTGCACAACCGGGCGCAATTCCTGGGCTCGACGGCCCACGAGCCGCTCGCCGCCTACACTCCCCACGCGGCCGAGCTTCCCTTGCAGTTGCAAGGGCACGCCGGGCCCGCGTGGTATCGAAACATCTGGGTCCGCCGCATATTGGGCTACGACGCCTAGGTTCATCTCTCTCTTGGGCCACCTGATTCGAGGCCAGAAAGCGGAATCGTCAACGTCCCAATT
>CAZARO010000310.1:0-6391 GCA_964487165.1 uncultured Solibacteraceae bacterium
ATCAAATAGACCGGAAGCGTGGCGCGGTACACGGTAGTCATGGGCTGCTTGAAACGATAAGCCGAGAGACACAGATTCATGCCGATGGGCGGAGTCAGATAGCCGAGTTCCAGGTTAGCCAGGAAGATAATGCCGAGCTGTACCGGATCGATACCGAAGCGCGTGGCGATAGGAGTAATCAGCGGCACTAACACGATGATCGCCGAGAAGACATCCATGAACGTGCCACTTACCAGCAGCGCCAGATTGAGTAATAACAGGAACACATACTTCGACTGAATATGCGCGTTCACCCAGCCGATCAGCATGGTGGGAACGTCGGCCGTCACCAGGTAGCTAGTCAATCCCACGGCGACTCCGATGATCATGAGCACGCCGCCCACCACCGTGACGCACTCCAGCGTCACTCGCGGGAAGTCGCGGCGCACCGAAAATTCGGGCGAAACCAGGCATTCCACCACGAACACGTAGATCACCGTGATGGCGCCGGCTTCCACCAGCGTGCCAAAGCCGTTGAACAATCCGATGAGGACGATGAACGGGACCGCGATCTCCCACTTGGCGTCCCAAATCGCTTTCCGCGCCTCGGGAAAAGAGAACCGCGTGCGCTCGGCACGATGCCGCACAGCTTGCACCACGCCCCAGGTGCACACCATCGCCACCATCATCAGGCCGGGCACGAATCCGGCGACGAACAGCGTGCTGATGGCCGTTTGCGAATAGACCCCGTAGAGAATCACCGGTAGGCTGGGCGGAAACAGCAGCCCCAGGGAACCCGATCCGTTGATCAGGCCGATGGAAAATTTCTCCGGATAGCGCGCCTTCACCAGCATGGGCAGCAGCAGGCCGCCCATGGAGAGAATCGTGACCCCGGAGCCGGCCCAGGTGAAGATGGCGCAGCCCACCGCGGTGGTGATAGCGAGCCCGCCGGGCAGCCATCCGAAGAGCGACGTGTAGACGCGCAGCAGTCGCGCCGCGGCGCCGCCTTCCACCAGCAGATATCCCGCCAGCGTGAACAGCGGCAACGAGGGGAGCACCGGCGAGGCCACCAGCCGGTACGTTTCCACCGGCACGGACGCCACCGGCAGCCCGGCGTTCCAGAAGAGCAGCACCGCGATGCCGCCCAGCGTGGCGAAGATCGGCAAACCGAGGACGGCGCTGGCCAGGATCACCGGGATGCCGATCCATAAGAGTGTCGGCCCTTGCGGCGTGGGCAGGAAATACATCGCCAGCGGGATCAGCAGGAAGAGAGCGGCGATGGCCCGGGGCGCCGGCCGCGCGCCGGCGCTCCACACTGCGCGAATGGCGATCATCAGGAAGCCGAAGGGCATGACGAGCTGCACCACCCACTTGGCGATGCCCAGGGCCAGAATCCCGCCGCCTTCGCGCTGCGAGAGCACGAACTGCCAACTGGCCCAGCACAGGCTGGCGGCGATGGCTGCGGTGAGCCCGGAGCCCAGCACGCGCACCGGAGCGGCCCATTTCTGGGGAAGAAATGTGTTGGCGGAAATGGAGAGCAGGCGGCCGGACGCAGCCGCCAGAGCGGCGCCCAGGAAAGCTACCCACAGCGTAAGATGCTGTACAAAGACCGCGGACCCGGGCACACCTCTGAACCCGGCGTCACGCGCCAGCAACGCGGACACGGGCAGCAGCGCCATGAGCGCCATGGCGGCTACCGCGACCGCTTTTTCGGAGGCCGCGAACGCGCGCGCCAGCCTCACTTGCCGCCCTTCGCCTTAGCGCGATACTCGTCGTGCAGGCGGCGGGCTTCGTCAAACAGGTCGTCGGGAATGATTTTGCCGCGCATCTTGGGGTAGACCGCTTCCGTCCGCTTCCGCCAGTCGGCGACAGTCGCATCGTCGGCGTGGACAAGGGTGAGCTTGTCCATTTTCTTGCCGGGCAAGCCGCCGGTCATGACGCCGATGGCTTTGTCGCCCATGTCGCGAATGGACCTGCGCATTTGTTGGCCGCTGTCGCGCGCGGCCTGCAGCATGGGCCCGCGCTGCGCTTCGGGAATCTTGTCCCAGACGGACTTAGAGACTAGCGTGGCGCCCACCAGCGGAGCCCACTTAATGTCGGTCATGTATTTGGCCAGGGTGAAACACTGGTTCCACAAGGCGTATAGAGGTGTAGTCGGAATAACGTCGATGAGGCCGGTTTTGAGCCCCATCTGGATGTCGGTGGCGGCCAGCGCCACGGGGTGGAAGCCGTTGGCGCTCCACAGCTCGAATTCATCGTTGGAGCCGGCCCAACTGAACATTTTCAGCTTGCGCAGGTCGTCGAGGCGCGGCATGGGCTTATCGGCGAAAAAGTACACCCAGCCGGCGTCGCCCCAGTTCAGCACCACGAAGCCGTTGGCCTCGATGCGTTTTTCGAGCGTGGGCGCCATGCGGTCGCGCACGTAATCCAGTTCGTCGTAAGAGTCGAACATCATCGGAATCTGCAGCGCCGCCACGCCCTTTTCGATCTCGCCCATGCCCGCGCCGGTAAGCGCCACCGCCTGAATCTGCTTCACGCGCAGCTTGTTCACGGTGTCGGGCTCGTCGCCCATCACCCCGCCGGCATACAGCGTGAGCTTGACGTTGCCCTTGGTAATGTTGCGCCAGCTCTCGCCCATCTTCACCAGCACATCGCACCAGGGAGAATCCTTGGGTGCGAGCGTGGCCATCTTGATTTCGATGGGCTGGGCGCGCGCGGCCAGGGTCAGACCGCACAGTAAGAGCGCAGAGGCAAGAGTTCGCGATTTCATATCAGTACCTATTGTCCCTTAGCCGGGGCTTCCAGAATGAGCTCGCCCTGGTGCGCCAGCAGCCAGCGAGCACGCCGCTGGGCGACGACGTTGGCGAGGCGCGTAGTGGGGTCGGCATCGACATCGATGGCCAGCGCCTTCTCGAGCATCGACTTGAACTCGGCGGCGTTCTGTGCCGGCACGTCGGCATTTTCCGCGAAGGAGAGGTAGGTGCCGGCGCGCTTGCCTTTGGAAATTTCGATAGCGCGGTCGAAGTGCTTGCGCATGGCGGCTTCCATGTCTTCCAGCTTGACGCCGCTGCGGGCGCCTTCGAGGGTGATGAGGAACTCGGGGACGGCGCCGTTGTCGAAGGTCTCGTCCAACTCCACAATGCGATTGACAATCATCTCCACCAGCGGCAACTGCCCGATCATTTCGGGGCTGCCCTTCGAAGTGGAGATGGCCAATCCCAGCGATGCCGCGGTCCAGTAGAGCAGCGGCACTTCGGTTTTCCGGACGCGCTTGAGCGCGGTCACGGCGTCGTTATCGAGCGCGGCGCCGAAGCCGGGGTATTTCACTTCCAGGCCGCGCATACCGTAGCCGTGCGCCCGCAGGTACAGTTTGCGCGCCCGCTCCGTCAACTCATTGGCCTTATCGAGGCTCTCTTCCTTGGCCTCCTCGGCCTTCAAATCGACGAAGGCATAGGAGAACTCGGTGAATCCCGAAGCGGCGGCCAGCAGCAGGCCGGTGTGCTTGGGCGATTCCGCCAGCAGGCCTTCGTAGAGCTTGAGCCCGAAAGGAATGGCGGCGGCCACCAGCTCCGGGTCTTCGTCGCTTTCGAAGGTGGACCCGCTGGACGCCAGCATATTGCCCAGCTTGTTGACGGCCATTTTCTTGATGGAGCATCCGGCGAGGAGCATCGACAAACAGAGCGCGGCGATAAGACGATAGGCAGTGCTCATGGAAACTTCTATTCTACGCGGTCCGAAAGCGGCGATAAATAAGTTCGACAAATAAGTTCGGGCGGGGCCGGGCGCCTCCGCCCGTCCCCGCCATTTGTTCCACCGGCCTGTGCGGTTCGCGACTTCAAAGTGGAACAGCCGGTTTTAGTGGGGCATGCAATCGTGCCTGCAGGCCGGCTTTCCAGCCGGCCCGGCTGCCTGAAAGGCGGCCTGCAGCCAGGATTGGCTGCCCCACAAGCTGCAGGGTCAGTATGCAGTCGCCCGAATCGATACCACGCGGACGCCGGTGCTGTTGAGCGACGCCACGAACGCCGGCGAGTTGGGCGATCCGGAAACCGCGGTGTGAATCTCCGTGCCGCCCTGTGCGATCACGAAGAACACCGTCAATGCGGGGCCGGAATCGGCGGGATTGGTGGGCATGGGGGTGAAGGTAAACGTGCCGGTACAATCCTGATTCACCGAGTATGTTCCGGTTGCCGGTCTCCAGGGTTCGACCGGTAGCACCCCGTTGTGCGTGACATGGTCAACCTGGGTTAGGTTTCCAAACCCGTCAAAGGTGGTCAGCGCCACACCGGCAACCGGTCCCGCAACAGCCGCGGGAGCGAGTATCTGCCCGGTAATAGTGAAAGCGTATTGGCCAAAGATGGTAAAGTTCGAACATCCTTGAGTTCCCTGAGCGTGCAGGCCGCCGATGGCGGCAAGCCCGAAAATCGCGAGCCGCATGACGGCTCCGCCTGTCTTCATTCGATTCATTGCTTCCTCCAGGTGAGTGCATTTTTGCGGGTATTTTCACCCGCGGTACGGTTATAGAGTACGGCGGAAGAGGCGCCTGTTCCATGGAGAGCGTCTGCAGATTCCCTGCATTTCCTGTGTAGAAGCTCTTCAGCTATACTGACCGGGAGGAAAGCCGCGTTGTTGGCACATCCGATCCGCTTCGGGGACTTCGAACTGGATGTAAACGGGTGGGAGCTGCGGCGCCTGGGGGAAATCGTCAAGATCGAGCGCATCCCCATGGAGCTGTTGTTCCTTCTGGCACGGAATCCCGGCAGGCTGGTGCTGCGCACGGAAGTGGTGGAACACATCTGGGGTAAGGACCGCTTTCTGGACGATAGCGCGGTCAACACGGCGGTGCGCAAGCTTCGCGTGGCGCTGGCGGACAGCGCGGACCATCCGCATTTAATTGAGACCGTAACCGGCAAAGGGTATCGCTTTATCGGCCATCTGCAGGCAGGAATTTCACCAGCCGCCTCGCCTGTGCTCAATCGTACGGTGCTGGTGGCGCTTCCTTTCGAAGATCTATCGCAGCCGGCGCAGGACGGCTCTTTGAGCGAGGTTGTCACGGAGGAACTCATCACCTGTCTGGGCAGCCTTTCTCCGCGTCAACTGGCCGTCATCGGGCGGACCAGCGCAACCGAATGCCGGCGTCGAGGCCTCACCGTGCAGGAAATCGGGCGCGAATTGGGTGCAGATTTTGTAATTGAGGGGAGCGTCAGACGCGTGGGGCAGACGGTCCGCGTGAGCGTGCGCCTGTTGCGGGCCAGCGACCAGGCGCAGGTATGGGCCAGGATTTACAAGCGGGAGCCCGACGATCTGGCGGACTGGCAGTACGATGTGGCGCTGGAAATCGCCCGCGAGTTGTTAGGCGTCGTGCCGGCACTGCCGCCGATGAAGCCCCGGCAAGTGCCGCGCGCCGCTTTCGAGTGCTATCTGAAGGGCCGCCATCTGTGGAACAAGAAGACCCCGCAGGCATATTTGGAGGCCATCGCGCTCTTTCAACAAGCCCTCGATCTCGATCCCGGATACGCCCTGCCGTACATAGGCCTGGCCGACACCTGGATCATGATGGGCATTCATGGCCTGCGTCCCGCCGAGGAGGTGTATCCGCGGGCCCGCGCCGCGGCCGCGAGGGCATTGGAAATCGACGCCACGCTGGCGTCGGCGCATGCCGCGCTCGGGGACGTGAGCAAGGGCTACGACCGGAATTGGGAGCAAGCCGAGCAGAGTTACCAGGAGGCCATACGGCTGAATCCCAATTACGCCGTGGCGCACCAGTGGTATGCCAACCTGCTGTCCATCCTGGAACGCCACGACGAAGCTATCGCGCAAGTGGAACAGGCGCGGCAGACCGATCCGCTATCCGCGCCAATCGCCGGGTTCGTGGGGTTCACCTATTACCGGGCACGAATGTACGATGACGCTCTGCGCGAGGCGCAGAAGACTCTGGATCTTGGGCCGCCGACTCCGATTGTGAACTGGTTCCTGGGGCATATCCACGCGGCCCGCGGAGAATACGGGCTGGCCTACGCGGCGCTCTCTTCCGCGGCGGAGGAAACTCACGGAAGAGCTATGTACCTGGCTATGCTGGGCTATGTTTCCGGCTGCGCCGGCGATGGCCAAACTGCGTTGGAGATACTGGCCCGCTTGCGCCGGAGCTCTGAAGCGGGTTATGTTTCTCCGCTGGACTTGTGCATCGTACACATCGGCCTGGGCGAGCTTGAGCGAGCGCTCGATTGCCTGGAGAAAGCTGTCGATCAGCGGGTCATGCGGGTCACGGAACTCGCGATGCCAACTTTCGATTCCCTGCGGGTGGCGCCGCGATTCGCCGAACTGGCCGCGCGAGCCGGCTTGGCGGCCGCGAGCCGGGGCGCCTAACGGTTTTGGGGGATTAGTCGCCAGGAAACCGCTCCCTTGCGGTCGCGGC
>CAZARO010000311.1:0-6390 GCA_964487165.1 uncultured Solibacteraceae bacterium
CCCGTCGCCGAGGGCAGCAGTTCCTGCCACGAAGTGATGTAGCAGGCCGTGCCGGCGGCCTGCACGCGATCGTCGAGCGCCGCCAGCACCGCCGTCGCAGTGCCGCCTCCGGAGCAGCCCAGGGCGCCGATGTGCGCGGCGTCTACGTCCTTACGCGCGCTGAGATAGTCGATGGCGCGCATGCCATCGTTGACCATGTAGCGCTCGAGGTCGTCGCCGACGAGCATGGCGGAGAGGTTGGCCATGCCGTGCTCCGCGGTGGCGCCGCCCACGATGGACGCCTTCTTTTCGGCATCGTAATATTGAATGCGCTCGCCCTGGCCGATAGGATCGAGCGCCAGCGCGACGATGCCGATGCGCGCGAAGTTCACGCCCCACGCATATTGCCCGGTCTTCCCGCTGGCTTCGTGCCCCGGCGTGAGCACCACGGCCGGGAATGGACCGCCGCGACCCGTGGGCACGTAGACGTTGGCGGTGACCCAGAAATTCGGCAAGCTGGCGAAGGCCAGTTTCTCCACGCGGAATCCATCGCCTTCGATGGCGCCGAAGGATTTCACTTCCATCGGCCCTTTATGTTCCGGCAGCCCGCCGATGAGCTCGACGATCTTGGCGCGGACCATCGCCCGGCGCTGTTCCGCATCGGCGCGGGTCTGCAAGTTCGCGATGGCCTGCCGGCGCGCAACGAGCTGCGTGCGTGCGATGCCGTCCAGATAGTCGATAAGCTTTTGCCGCGGCTCCACGGTTTGCGCGGGAAGTAGGGCTGTGAGTGCGCCGATGAATGCCAGCCGCCAATTCGCCATGGATCTATGATAGTAGCTACCCGCCTTGCAGACCAGCTACACGCCAGCCGACGCCGACTACATGGCCAAGCGCCGTCTGCGGCGCCACGCACGCGCCTGGGCGCGCCATCGGCTGGCGCTCTCGCCCCAGGAGCAGACGGCCATCGAGCATCGCAGGAGCCGCGGCCTGTGAACCTCGCGGCGCTCCTCGGGAAGGCGTCTCCGGCGCGCTCGGGCGATCGACTCGCGGGCCTTGGCGCGGCCACCGCGGAAGAGCGCGTGCGCGCCCAGATGAAGCTTGCCGACCTGCCGCTGAAGGCCTTCCTGGCCGACCCGCCCATCCCTTACGAGCTGGACGAAGTCACGCGCCTGATCTGCGACACGCACGATGCCAAAGCCTTCGCGCCCATCGCGCACCTCACCGTGGGGGAACTGCGCGACTGGCTGCTTTCCGAGCAGGCGACGACCGTCCGGCTGACCGCGCTAGCGCGCGGCCTCACTCCCGAAATGACGGCCGCGGTATCGAAAATCATGCGCCTGCAGGACCTGGTGTCGGTGGCCGCGAAATGCCGCGTGGTCACGCGATTTCGCACCACCGTCGGGCTGGCCGGGCGCCTCTCCACCCGCCTGCAGCCGAACCATCCCACCGACGACGCCAAGGGTATCGCCGCCAGCATTCTCGACGGCCTTTCGTACGGCAGCGGCGACGCGGTGATCGGCATCAACCCCGCGTCCGACAACGTGTCTACGGTGGAAATGCTGCTGCACATGCTCGACCGCATCCGCGACCGCTACCGCATACCCACGCAATCCTGCGTACTGGCGCATGTGACCACGCAGATGCAGGCGCTCGCTCGCGGCGCGCCGGTCGACCTGATTTTCCAATCGATCGCAGGCACGGAAGCGGCCAACGCGGCGTTCGGCGTTAACCTGGCGCTGTTGGCGGAGGCCTGCCAGGCGGCGCGCGAGCTGCATCGCGGACACCAGGTGATGTACTTCGAGACGGGACAGGGGAGCGCGCTTTCGGCCAATGCGCACCATGGCCTGGACCAGCAGACTTGCGAAGCGCGCGCGTACGCCGTGGCGCGCCACTACGATCCGTTTCTGGTGAACTCCGTGGTGGGCTTCATCGGCCCCGAGTATCTTTACGACGGCAAGCAGATTTTGCGCGCCGGCCTGGAGGACCATTTCTGCGGCAAGCTGCTGGGCCTGCCGATGGGCTGCGACATCTGCTACACCAACCACGCGGAGGCCGACCAGGACGATATGGACGCGCTGCTCACCATGCTCGCGGTGGCCGGATGCAACTATATTATGGGAGTGCCGGGCGCCGACGATGTGATGCTCCACTACCAAAGCACCAGCTTTCATGACGCGCTCTATCTGCGCTCCGTGCTGGGGCTGCGGCCGGCGCCGGAATTCGAGGCGTGGCTCGAAAGCCATCCGCCGCTACTGGCTGAATCATGGCTCTTGACCTGAGACAGTTCACTCCCGCGCGAGTTGCCGTGGGGCGCGTGGGCCACAGCCTGCCCACCGCGGAACTGCTGCGCTTCCAGTTGGACCACGCCCGCGCCCGCGACGCGGTGTACCGGGAACTCGACGCCGCGCCGCTGGGCGTGCCGCACACGCTGCTGCGGAGCGCGGCGCCCAATCGGCGGACGTACCTGCAGCGGCCCGACCTGGGGCGCCGCTTGAACGCCGATGCGCGACTGGAAAAGGGCGATTACGATGCCGCCATCGTGATTGCCGACGGGCTTTCCGCGCCGGCGGTGCAACGGCACTCGGTGCCGCTGCTGGAGGCGCTCCTAGCGCGGCTGGCGACAGAAGAGTGGCGGCTGGCGCCGTTAACGGTGGTGCTGCAAGGGCGGGTTGCGATCGGCGACGAAATCGGCGAGCGTCTGGGCGCGCGGCAGGTGGTGGTGTTGATCGGCGAGCGGCCCGGTCTGACTTCGGCGGACAGCCTGGGCATCTATCTCACCTGGGACCCTCGGCCCGGCCGGACGGATGCCGAGCGGAATTGCATTTCCAACGTGCGGGCAGAAGGCATCTCGTATGCCGAGGCCGCGCACAAGCTCCACTTTCTGATGCGGGAGGCGAGGGCGCGGAAGTTATCGGGAGTGGCGCTGAAAGAGAACGCGCACTTACTGGAGTAATGGGGCTCCGCTCCCTTGCGGTCGCGGCTCGGTAAGTTGCTGCAACGTGCGACACCCGTTACTGAGCCGCGACTGTAAAGGAGCGGTTGCGGGGTTAGTACGAGGGGCCCCCCAGATCAGTTAAGCACCGCGGAATCTCTGGAGCGCACCGACGCCTGTTTTATGATGGAATCATGGGCCGGCTCGCAGGCGTACTCTTGATGACATCCTGGTTCCTGCCGGCGCAGAGCGTGCCGCCGGAGATGCTCGCCGGACTCCATTGGCGCAGCATCGGCCCAACAGCCACCGGCGGGCGAATCGCCGATCTGGCGGTGACCACGGCGCCCGGCCAGCCTACCACAATCTACGTCGCCACGACCACCGGGGGAGTCTTCAAGAGCGTCAACGACGGCGTTTCCTTCGCCCCGGTATTCGATCGCGCGGGCGGCATGATGTCCATCGGCGCGGTGGCCGTGGCGCCGTCCGATCCGACAGTGGTCTGGGTGGGGACCGGCGAGGCCGATAACCGGCAGAGTTCCTCGTGGGGCGACGGCGTCTACAAGTCGATGAATGGCGGCCTCACGTGGACCCGTATGGGGCTCGAAGAGACGCGGCATATCGGCAAGATCGTCATAGATCCCACCGACCCTAGCGTGGTCTGGGTCGCCGCGGTGGGCCACTTATGGGGCTCCAACCCGGAACGCGGAGTCTATAAGACCACCGACGGGGGAGCGACGTGGAAAAAGATACTCTATAAAGACGAGAACACCGGCGCCATCGACCTGGCGATGGATCCCCGCGACCATAACGTGGTCTTCGCCGCGATGTACCAGCGGCAGCGCAAAGGGTGGGGATTCAACGGCGGCGGCCCGGGCAGCGGAATCTACCGCACCACCGACGGCGGTGTCACCTGGACGGAGATGGTCAACGGCCTGCCGCGCGGCGACAAGGGCCGCATCGGCCTGACCGCGTTTGCTCGCGACGGCCGCACCGTGTATGCCGTGGTGGAGGCCGATCCGGCGGGCGCGGGAGGCGTCTTTCGCAGCCTGAACCGCGGCGAGAGCTGGGAACACCTGTCGAGCCTGAATCCGCGGCCCATGTACTACAGCCGTATCTATCTGGACCCGAAGGACGGCAACCGCGTCTATCTGATGGGCTCAAATCGCGGCTTGTGGCTCTCCGACGATGCCGGACGCAGCTTCCGGGAAGTCTTCAGCGGAGTCCACGGCGAAGATCACGTCTTGTGGATCGACCCCGAGAACCCGAGCCGCCTCATCATTGGCGGCGACGGCGGCGTTTCCATCTCCTACGACCGTGGCCTTTCCTGGCTCTTCCGCAACAATATGCCGATCGGGCAGTTCTATAACATCGCGGTCAACAATAGCGATCCCTATCTCGTTTGCGGCGGCTTGCAAGACAACGGTAACTGGTGCTCCGCCAGCGCTTCTAAGTGGGATTACGGCATCTCTCCGGCGGACGCCTTCAATATAGGCGGGGGCGACGGCATGCAGACGGTGTTCGAGGACGATCGCACTGTGCTTTCGAGTTCGCAGAACGGCACCACCGGGCGCCTCGACCTGAATAACATGGAGCGCCAGGCGATCGGCGCGGTGAAGCCCCAGGACCGTTCCCAGCCAGCGTATCGTTGGTATTGGACCGCGCCCCTGATCGTCTCCAGCTTTCATGCGAACACCATTTACACCGGCGCCAACGTGCTTTTCCGCTCCGACGACCGCGGAATCAGCTGGCGCTCCATAAGTCCCGAACTTACCGCCAATATCGATCGCGAACAGCTTCAGATGATGGGCGGACTCGTGTCGATGCGCGCGCTTTCGCGGCATGACGGGCAGGCGAACTACTCCGCGCTTACGGCAATCGCCGAATCGCCGCTCGATCAGAACGTGCTCTACACCGGCGCCGATGACGGCACGCTGCAAGTTACTCGCGATGGCGGTAAGAAGTGGTCGAATCTTACCGGCAAGCTGCCCGGTCTGCCTCCGCAGCTGAATATCAGCGGCATTGTAGCTTCTAAGTACTCGGCCGGACGGGTATATGTTACGGTAGACGGACATTTCAATGACGACTATCATCCTTATGTCTTTGTAAGTGAGGATTACGGGAGTAACTGGCACGGTATTGTGGAAGGACTGCCGCAGACCTCGGTCCATCGCCTGCGCGAGCATCCGTCGAACCCCAATCTGCTGGTTGCCGGCCTGGAAGCGGGCGTTTACGCCTCGTTTGACCGGGGCGCGCATTGGACTTCGCTCGATACCAATCTGCCGCCCGTGCCGGTTTACGACCTGGTCTATCAGGAGCGCGACAACGCGCTTGTCCTGGGCACGCACGGACGCGGAATCTGGATTCTGGACCACGCCGAGCCCCTGGCCGAGATTACACCCGAGGTGATGGGCGCGCGCAGCTATCTATTTCCGGTGCCGCCCGCCCATTACCGCAAAATCTACGCCGGCCAATACTGGTTCGGCGCGGGCGAATTCTTCGCCCCGAATCCGCCTCTGGGCGCAGTAATTACCTATTACCTGCCGGCGCGCGCGAGCGAAGTGCGGGTGGAGATTGCCGATTCCGCGGGCAAGACGATTCGCACCTTGCGCGGATCGTCACAAGCGGGGATCAATCGCCTGTGCTGGGACCTCCGAAGGGCCGGCGCACTCGATAACGGCCTGGCGATGCCGGGGAATTGCGGCGTCCCGGCCGGGCGCCTGGGCCCGATGGTCCTGCCGGGGAATTACAAGGTCACGGTGACGGCCGGGACCGGCAGCGCGCTCTCCGGCACGGTAACGGTGCTGCCCGACCCGCAATTCCCCATCTCGGATGCTGATCGGAGGACCCGCGAAGAGGCCGTGATGAGCGCCTATTCGCTGCAGCAGCAACTGGCGGAAGCGCGCGAGGCGTACGAAAAACTGTCCGGCCAGGTGGCCGCCACGCGGGGGATCGCCGCGGGGGCATCGATTGCGATGGACAGATTGACGGCGCAGGGAACGGAACTGCTCGAGCAGATCGCACACTGCCTGACGGACGCCTACAACGTGGAAGCGGCCATGGACGGGTATCAGGGCGTACCGACAGCCTCGCAATTGCGCGATCTGGACTGGGTCTGGGAAGACGGCATCGCCGCGGTCACGGGGCTGAATCGGCTGATCGGGCAGGAACTGCCGACGATGGGCGCGTCGGTGCCGGTTCCGGTGCGGTGAGGGGAGCTTATTCACCGCAGAGACGCAAAGACACGGAGGAAAACAAAGTCAAAACCGGAGGGCACAGAGGTAGCAGAGGCCGCGGAGGAGTGATCCCAATGTCACTTACATTGCCAGAAAGGTGGAATTCCGCGTTAATTGTGGGGCGGACCCCTGGTCCGCGCGGGACGCCCTCGTCCCGCTCTTCTCTCGGAGAATCAAGTCTCTAGCGCTGAAGGGAAGCCGGCCAGGGGGCCGGCGGGCCCAGCATAGGCGTTAAAATAAGTCTCT
>CAZARO010000312.1:0-6387 GCA_964487165.1 uncultured Solibacteraceae bacterium
ACCGGGTATGACCTTGGTGCGGGCGCAGGCGGCCACCGACGTGACGTATCACGCCATTCTGGAAGCGGATCTGGCGCACTCGAAGGATATGCGCGATCCCAAAGAGCGCGATGAGTTTCTGAAGTCGAGAGCGCAGCTCAAACCGGCCGCGCAGGGCATCAACGGACTGAGCGAGCAGTTCGGCAAACCCCTGCAGGTGCTCATGGCGATGGTGGGGTTGGTGCTGCTGATAGCTTGCGCCAATGTAGCCAACCTGATGCTGGCGCGCGCCGCCGGGCGGCAGCGTGAAATCGCCATCCGGCTGGCGCTGGGAGCGGGCCGCGCCAGGCTGTTGCGGCAACTGCTGGCGGAAGGGCTGCTGGTGACCGTCGCGGGCGCGGCGCTCGGTCTGCTCGTGGCGCAGGCGAGCATGGCCGGATTACTGCACCTGCTGCCGAAGAATTTCGCCGGTCCGTGGCTCACCTCCCAACTCAGTCTTCCGCTGCTGGCCTTCACCCTGGCAGTGGCGCTGGGCTGCGGCGTGCTGTTCTCGCTGGTCCCGGCCTTGCAGACGACTCGCCCGAACTTGACCGCGGCCATGAATAATCGCGCCGCCAGCGCGCTTTCCGGCGGCGCGGCGCGATTTCGCGGAGCGCTGGTGGTGGCGCAAATGTCGCTCTCGCTGCTGCTGGTGGTGGGCGCCGGATTGTTCGCCGGCAGCCTCATCAATCTCAGCAAAGTGAATCTCGGGTTCCGCACCGAACGCCTGCTGATGTTCAACGTGAACGCCAACACCACCCGTCCGCAACTGGCCTCCGCCGTGAGCTTCTATCGCGATCTGCAGGATCGCCTCGGCGCCATGAGCGGAGTAACCGGCGTGGCAGCGGCCGCCGACGGGCCTTTTGGCGGTGGTAATACCGGCGGCAATCTGACCATCGAAGGGTACCAGCCCAAGGCCGACGAGTATGTGGGGGCGTCGCGAATCGCCGTGAGCCCAGGATTTTTCAAAGCCATGGGCATTCCGCTACGCGCGGGACGGGACATCACTGAGCGTGACGGCACGGGCGCGCCCAAAGTAGTGGTCGTTAACGAGGCCTTTGCGCGAAAATATTTCGCCGGCCGCAACCCCATCGGCGGCCACCTGATGATGGGGGGCAGCGACCATCCGGTGTTCGACCATGAGATCGTGGGCGTCGCTGCCGATACTCACATCGCAGTGCGCGACAAGCCGAAGGAGACGTTCTTTTTTCCGTACACCCAGTGGGACAAACCCGAGCGGCTCGCATTCTACGTGCGCACCGCGGGCGACACCGGCGGGCTGGCGAGCAGCATCCGGCAACTGGTTCGCGCGGCCGATCCCAATATCCCCATGGGCGAGTTGAAGCCTCTCGACGTCCACATTCAGGACGACATCTACACTGACCGGCTGATTGCCATGCTATCGGGCGCGTTCGGACTACTGGCCACCCTGCTGGCGGCCATCGGACTGTACGGCGTGATCGCGCACGCGGTGACCCGGCGGACGGCCGAAATCGGCGTGCGGATGGCGCTGGGCGCGCAGCCCGCGGCGGTGCTGCGCATGATTCTAGCGGAAGCCGGCCGCATGGCGGGCGCGGGCATTGTGATCGGGCTCATCGCCGCGGCCTTGGTGAGCCGGTATGTGGAATCGCAACTCTACGGCATGAAGGCGTCCGACCCGGCGGTCTTCGCCGGCGCCGGGGCGCTGCTGGTGGTAGTGGCCGTGGCGGCGGCGCTGGTGCCCGGGTGGCGGGCTTCGAAAATCGATCCGATGGTCGCGCTAAAGTATGAATGAGGGGCGGCCGGCGGATGACCAGACGCAGCGTACTTCGCAGTGTGCTACCGGGCACGGCGGCGCTCTGCGGCGCGAAGTTGGCATGGGGTCAGGACCAGCCGACCTTTTCCACCGAATTGAAAGTGGTCAACGTCCTGGCCAACGTCCGCAATAAGACCGGAGCAGTGATCGGCGGTCTCGGCCAAGACGATTTCGCGCTCTCGGAAGATGGCCGGCCGCAGACCGTCCGCTATTTCGCCCATGAGACCGACCTGCCGCTGACTCTCGGCCTGATGGTAGACACCAGCGGCAGCCAGGTGAAAGTGCTCGACCAGGAACGCGGCGCCAGCCTGCGCTTCCTCGACCGTGTCTTCCGCGAAAACAAGGACCACGTCTTCATCATGCAGTTCGACACCGGCATACAGGTGCGCCAGCCGCTCACCGCGTCCGTGCGCAAGCTGGACGACGCCATGGCCTACGTGGAAGGCGAGACCATGCGCCAGATCCGCATGCAAGGGGGCGGCGGCACGCGGTTGTACGACGCGGTGGTGCGCGCCTCCACTGAGATCATGAAGAAGCAGACCGGGCGGAAGGCTCTGATCGTGCTGTCCGACGGCGTGGATTTCGGCAGCGAAGACACGCTCGAGGATGCCGTGGAGGCCGCGCAGCGCGCCGATACGCTGATCTATTCGATTTTGTATTCCGACCCGGGCGCCTATGGCATCTTCGGCGGCGATCACGACGGCAAGCGCGTGCTGCAGCGCATGTCGGACGATAGCGGAGGCGGCTATTTCGAAGTTTCGAAGAAGCAGACCCTGGAGAACCTGTTCGACATTCTGGAAGAGGAACTGCGCAATCAATATAGTTTGGGCTACGTGTCCGATAAGCCGGTGACGCTCTCGGAATTTCGCAGCATTCAACTGACGGCCAAGCAGAAGGGGCTGCAAGTGCAGGCGCGCCGGCGATATTGGGCGCAGCGGTAGGGCGCCCGCGCACTCTGCCCCGTATAGCGGCAAGCCGCAATCAAAAAGAATATTCACCACAGAGGCACAGAGACACGGAGAAAACAAAGTCAAAACCGGAGGGCACAGAGGTGGCGGAGGTCACGGAGGGGTAAAGGCCCCAGAGTATCAGCGTGTCAGCAGCTTCGGTTCGCAAGGAGCGTGGCGCTTGCGAAGTCAGCCCCCCGCCACGTCGCCCTGCTAGTATAGTTGGGACCGGTCCCCACCGGACACCCCATGAGACGCAGCATCTTGGTAGTCGCGCTGGGCTTGCGAGTCTGTTATGGCGCCGGGCCCGCGGTTACAAAGGTAGAACCGCCGGACTGGCCCTCCGATCCCCAGGGCACCACGTTACGCCTGCTGCTGACGGGCCACGACCTTGCCGGATCCACGGTGCGATCGTCCCTGCGCACCAGCGACGTGAAAGTGAGCGCCAGTGGAACCCACCTCTTCGTCGATCTCACCCTTCCCAACGCTGCCGCGCCGGGCCAGTATCCGCTGGAAATCGTCACCAGGGACGGGCGGACGCAAGCGCCCTTCTCGGTGGTGGCCCCCTTACCGTACGCCGGCCGCTTCCAAGGCTTCTCCAGCGACGATGTGATTTACCTGATCATGCCGGATCGCTTCGCCAACGGCGACCCCTCGAATGACGATCCGGCCGTCAGCCGCGGCCTCTACGATCGCAGCAAGAGCCGCTATTATCACGGCGGCGATTTCGCCGGCATCGAGCAGCACCTGCCCTACTTGAAGGATCTCGGAGTGACGGCGCTCTGGCTCACCCCGATCTACGACAACGTCAACCACCTGAACCAGCGCGAGCGCTACGCCAACCAGGGCATCACCGATTATCACGGCTATGGCGCGGTGGATCTCTACGGCGTGGAGGAGCACTTCGGCGATCTGGAGACGTATCGCCGCCTGGTGGACCGGGCGCACGCCCAAGGCCTCAAGGTCATCCAGGACCAGGTGGCCAACCACACCGGCCCGTATCATCCCTGGGCGCAGGACCCGCCCACCCCCACGTGGTTCAACGGCACGGTAGCGCAACACCTCTCCAACACCTGGCGCACCTGGACGCTCATCGATCCCCACGCCACGCCGGAGATGCGCAAGGACACGCTGGAAGGATGGTTCCTGGGCATTTTGCCGGACTTGAACCAGAACGATCCGGAGGTGGCGCGCTACCTGATTCAGAATACGCTCTGGTGGATCGGGCGCACGGGAATCGACGGCATCCGCGAGGACACCCTGCCGTACGTGCCGCGTACCTTCTGGCGCGACTGGACTGCGGCCATCCGGCACAAGTACCCGGCCTTCCGCGTAGTGGGCGAAGTGTTCGACGGCGACCCCGGGCTGGTGTCGTTCTTCCAGGGCGGCAAGGCGGGTTTCGATGGCGTGGACAGCGGCGTCGATACGTTGTTCGATTTTCCCTTGCAAGGGACCATCGGCAAAGTGTTTACCGACGCCGCTTCCACGCGCGAACTGGCGCAGACGCTGGCGCATGACTGGATGTACCAGGACGCCAACCGGCTGGTGACGTTCGTCGATTTGCACGACCAGCCGCGCTATATGAGCGGCAAGGGCGCCACCTGGAACGGCCTGGAGCGGGCGTTCGGCTTCCTACTGACCGCGCGCGGCATTCCCATGATTTATTACGGTGACGAAATCGGCATGACGGGCGGCAACGATCCCGACAATCGGCGCGATTTTCCCGGCGGCTGGCGCGAGGACGCGCACAATGCCTTCGAAGCGTCGGGACGCAGCGCGGAGCAGCAAAGCCTGCTCGATCAAGTCGAGCGGCTGACGCGCTTGCGGGCGGGCTCGGCCGCGCTGCGCCGGGGACGCATGGTGGACCTGCTGGTGGAGGATCGCGCCTATGCCTTCGCGCGCGTCACTGCCGAAGAACAGATCGTGGTGGCCATCAATAACGCGCCCGATACGGTAACGCTGCATATTCCGCTGGCTGGTGCGGGCATCGCCGATGGCGCTACACTCAAGGACTGCTACGGCTCGGCGCCGGCCGCGCAGGTACACAATCAGGCGTTGGACGCGGTGTTGGCCGGACACTCGGTGGCGATCTATAGGTAGGGGTGGTGGGGCGGACTTCAGTCCGCCTGGTGAGTAGTATTGCCGTAGGGTGTTGTCCGGCAGGAGGAGTTGCGATGGAAAAGCCACGACTGAATTTCGCGCAGATGTGGAATATGAACTTGGGATTCTTCGGAATCCAGTTCGGCTGGGGCCTGCAGATGGCCAATATGAGCGCCATCTACGAGTACCTGGGCGCGAAGCCGGACCAGATTCCAATCCTCTGGCTGGCGGCGCCGCTGACGGGGCTGATCGTGCAGCCGATCATCGGCAACTTGAGCGATCATACCTGGTGCCGGCTGGGGCGGCGGCGGCCTTATTTCCTGGTGGGCGCGCTGCTCAGTTCGGCCGCGCTGCTGGTGATGCCCAATGTCACTGCGCTGTGGATGGCGGCTGGCCTCCTGTGGATGCTGGACGCCTGCATCAACATCAGCATGGAGCCGTTTCGCGCGTTTGTGGCCGACCTGCTGCCGGAAGAGCAGCGCACGCAAGGGTTCGCCATGCAGAGCCTGTTTATCGGGCTGGGCGCGGTGATCGCGTCGGCGCTGCCGTGGCTGCTCACGCACTGGGGCGTCTCCGGCGCCAGCGTGGCGGGCCACGCCATTCCGTCCACGGTGAAACTTTCGTTCACGTTGGGCGCGGCAGTCTTTCTGGCGGCGGTACTGTGGACCGTGTTCACCACCAAGGAGTACCCGCCGGAGCCCGCGGACCCGGCGCTGAAACCGGCGCACCATTCCACCGTGGGCGAGATTTTATCCGCGCTCCGCGAAATGCCGCTCACCATGCGGCAACTGGCGTGGGTGCAGCTATGTACCTGGCTCGGGCTGTTTTGCATGTGGCTCTACTTCGTGCCGGCGGTAGCGCACCAGGTGTTCGGCGCCAACGATCCGCAATCGCCCACGTACTCCGAAGGCGTGGAGTGGGGCGGCCTGTGCTTCGGCATGTACTCGGCGGTCTGCTTCGTGTTTTCCTTCGCGCTGGAGCCCATGGCGCGGGCGCTCTCGCGGCGCCGGACGCACGGCATCTGCCTGGTGGCGGGCGCGCTCGGCTTGCTGGCGGTAGCGGTGATCCATGACAAATACATGCTGCTGCTCTCCATGACGGGCGTGGGGATCGCCTGGGCGAGCACGCTCTCCATGCCGTACGCCATGCTGGCGGGGTCGCTGCCCGCCAAGCGCGTGGGGCTATACATGGGGATTTTCAACTTCTTCATCGTGATGCCGGAGATCATCGCGTCGCTGGGGTTCGGATGGGTAATGAATCATCTGCTGGACAATAATCGCGTGGCCGCGGTGGTGTGCGGCGGCGGATTCCTGCTGCTGGCGGCGCTGCTGGTGCAGCGGGTCACCGATGTTACCGCAAAGACGGTGCCGGCGGCGGCGATGCAGCCGGCGGCGTGAGTGCGCCGTCGTGGCAAAGCTGCTAAATACGACGGCAGATGCCGGGCACCCGCTCCGGAGGGCCGTGAATAGGCCCCAGCGGGCCGATTGCCAATCGGCCGCAGAATGCCATTCTGCCCCACAAGGCGTG